>JASLHV010000291.1 GCA_030153205.1 Roseiarcus sp.
CCCGCCGCCACGGCCGCCATCGGCGCCGGCCCAACCGACGCGCCCGGTCGCGCCCTCCTCGACGCCGCCTGGCGCAGTCCGCGCGGACCCGCCGCTTGCCGCAACGAGCGCGGCTCGTGCCGCCCCACCGCCGCCGCCGCCAATTCCCGCCCCGATGTTTGAAGCTGAGGAATACGACGATCAGGCGCCGACTATCGCCGCCGATTCGTTCGAGAATCCCGAGGCGCCTCCCGTGCGGGCCATCGGCGAGCCGGGCCGCCCGGCCGCGCCCAGCTTAATGCCGCCGCGCGCCCGTCGTCCGTGGCCCTGGATCGCGCTTGGCCTGTTCACTGTTGTCATCGTCGCGAGCGCCGCCTTCGCCTTCCTGTGGCGAGAAAAACCCTCGGATCTGGCGATCAAGGATAATTCCAACAAGGAACCGGTCGTCGAGGCGGCGCCCAAGGCCCCGGCGGGACAAAATAAAATCGCCGAAAGGGTCAGTGGAGGCGAGACGACGCCAGCGCCTCAGCCGTCGCCCGCGACGCCCGCAAACCCTGGGGGCGCCCTTTCTTCACCAGCGCCTGCGACCGCGCCGCAAGCCGCGTCGCCGCCTAACGCCGAGACGCCGATTCCGACGGTGACAGTGCCGACCGTCCCTGTCCATCCCAACGATGCGGGCGCTCAGACCGCGGCGGCGACGCCGCCAGCCGCTGGCGCCGCGGGGCCGGCGCGCGCCGCTTTGCTCGTCGAGACGCCTAACGATCCGCAAAAACCCAAGGTGGATATCGGAACGGCGGTCTGGACTCTTCTTCCGGCGGGCGCAGGAGCAGCGCAAGCCGCCGGCCCCGCAGTTCAGGCGGAAATCGATATTCCAGAGATGAAAATGCATGCGACGATGACGATCAGAAAGAACGTCGACGCCAGCCTGCCCGCAACACATACGATCGATCTTCGCTTCACTTTCGCCGACGGCGCGGACGCCAAGGGCTTCAAGGATATGGCCCTGCCGCAATTGCGCCGCGACGACACGCCGACCGGAGACGCGGTTTCGGGCGTGCGCGTGAAGATCAACGACGCCTATTACCTGGTCGGCCTGACGCGTTCCGATGCGGACACAGCCCACAATCTCGATCTCCTGAGTTCGCGCAATTGGCTCGACTTCCCGCTTCTGTTCAATGACGACCATGTCGCCAAGCTCACTTTCGAGAAGGGCGCGACCGGACAGAGCGTGATTGCGCAAGCGATCGAGGCGTGGAAATAAGAAGCGCGCGGCGCGCGTCTTAGAGCGCGTCGCTTTCCGCATCCTTGGCTTCATAGCGCATGATGAGCGGCGCTTGGGCGAGGCCGAAGAGCAAGGTCAGCGGCAGCACGCCGAACGTCTTGAACCCGACCCAGAAATCCGTCGTTTGCGTCCGCCAGATGATCTCGTTCAACACGGCCAGCGCCAAAAAGAAGATAGCCCAGCGATAGGTCAGCTTGCGCCAGCCTTCGTCGGTAATTTGGAAAGCGCCGTCGAACATGACCGGCAGCAGCGGCTTGTTGAGGGCCATGCCGCCGAGCAGCGCGCCGCCGAACATCAGATAAAGCGCCGTCGGCTTGATCTTGATCAACGTCTCGTTGTGGAAGAACAAAGTCAGCGAGCCGAAAATAACCACGATGACCGCCGTCACCAATGGCATGATCGGCACGCGGCGCAGCATCGCGTAGGAAACCGCCAAACTCGCCAGGACGCAAACCATCAAAGCGCCCGTCGCGACATAAATGCCGAGCCTGGAATAGGCGATGAAGAATATCGCAAGCGGTCCTAGCTCGAGCGCAAACTTGAGCGTTGGATTTATCTTTCGACGCGCCGGCGGCGCTTCGCCTCGGGTTTCTTCGGTCATCGGATTGATGTGTCACGACGGTCGCGGCCGATCAAGGGCGCCGTCGCGGCGGGAGCCATGCGAATTTTAGCGAAATTCCGCTGAGGCGGCGCTTGGTGAAAGGAGGTACGATCGCTCGCGGCCCTTACGAAGCCGGCGCGATGGCGACTTTGATCGAGTCCTTGGCGGAATTGCTGATCTGGATCGTTATTGGTGTTCCGGGCGTTAGGTCGAAGCGCACGCTCTTGCGCACGCCGGGGCAATCTTTTTGACCGGTGAACGCTGTCGATTTCAGCCGCGCGCCATTTTGGAAGACGTCGACCCACGCCTCGTCCGACAATGTGATTTGATAAAGCCCGGGCGTCGCAACGCCGGCGATCACAAAATTGCCGCTAAAACTATCTGGTTTCGGCGGACGCTCCGGCGCTAGAAAGAACTCGAATTTCTTCGTCGGCTTCAGAGAGAGAAGAACGCCCTCGTCGCTCTTTGTGACGCGTTCGCCAGATGGCGACGGCGTCAGCTTGCCGTCGAACCACGCCTTCTCCCGCGCGATCGGCCAAGCGAAATGATCGCAACCGCTGGCGCTTTTGTCCTTCGAGGCGGATGTCGCGTCCTCGGCCTGCGCGGCGGTGAGGGTCACGATAACCGAAGCAAGAACCGCGAACGAGAGTCGGCGAACTGACATCACTTACAGCTCCTCCGCTTAGTCGATTGCGACCATGACATCGGACGCCTTGATTACGGCGTACGCGGCCTTGCCCTTGGCGAGATGCAATTCGTCCACGGATTCGTTCGTGATCGACGCGGTAACGATCGTTCCATTGGCGTCGATCCGCACATGCGCCGTCGTCTGGCCTTTGATCACTTCGACGATCGTTCCCTTTATAACGTTGCGGGCGCTGATCTTCATTAAAATCTCCGTTATTGTCAGAGGGTCTTGAACCCTTGACGCTCGAAGATCGCGCGGGCGGCCGAAGAACGCAAGAAAGTGAAAAATTTCGCCGCCGCGGGATTGGCGCTGGCCGCCGTCAGGGCGGCTGGATAGACGATTGGCTTGTGCGAGGAAGCAGGGAACGTCGCCACGATTTTCACAGCCGGTTCCGCGGCGGCGTCCGTCGCATAGACGATGCCCATTGGCGCCTCGCCGCGCGCGACAAAGGCGAGCGCCGCGCGGACGTTGTCGGTCATGGCGAGATGCGGCGAAACCGCGTCCCAAAGCTTGAGATTTGTCAGCGCTTCCTTGGCGTATTTGCCGACCGGCACGGAATTGACCTCGCCGGTCGCGAGCTTGCCGGAGCCGATCGCCTTGGTTAGATCGGCCTCCGTCAGCGATAAATTGTCGATGCCCGAATCCTTTTTGGCGACAAGCACCAGGGAATTGGTCAAGAAATCGACGCGGCTGTCAGGCTTGATCGCTTTGCCTTTCGCGGCTTCATCCATGGAATCTTCGTCCGCCGAGACGAAAATGTCAGCGGGCGCGCCTTGAGTGATTTGCCGCGCCAGCGCCAGGGATCCACCATAGGAAATCTTGGTCTCGACCCCGGAATCGGCTTGGAAGGCCGCCGCCGCTTGATCGAGCGCCGTCTTCATGCTCGCCGCCGCGAAGATGACGACAGGCGGATCGGCCGCCCGCGCGGAGGGCGCGGCAAACGACACGGCAAGCGCAAGACCTACTGATAAAAGACGCGAGAAACGCATTGGCGGCTCCAATCCACGGCGTCGCGGGAATAGCGCAACGTTATTCTTCCGAGGATATAGCGGTTGGGTTTCGCCGCAAAGCGCGGGAGCG
>JASLHV010000335.1 GCA_030153205.1 Roseiarcus sp.
GCCGCGCGACTCGACCACGATGGCTTGATCGACAGCGGACATTGGGCGATTCGGCACGGCGAGTTTCGGAGGCAGAGCGAGACTGCCGATGGGACCGGCGCGGAGAAGCCGATAGATGTAGAGGATGCCGAACGCGAAAATGAAAGTGTAGACGGAACAGAAGACAATGAGCGAGATCGCTGCCTCGCGGGTGGTCAAAAAAGGAGTCAACGCTTGCGAAGTGCGTAACACGCCATAGACCGTCCAAGGCTGCCGTCCGACCTCCGCGGTGAACCAACCGGTCAAGATGGCAATGTACGGCAAGGGGAAACTGATAAACGTACACCAAAGCAGCAGCCGATTTTTCTCGAAGCGATCCTTGATGCTGAGATAAGTTCCAAGCCAGGCGATGAGCAGCATGATCATGCCGCACCCAACCATGATACGGAACGCAAAGAACGGCACCACGACAGGTGGCCGATCGCTACGTGGAAAGCTGGTCAGGCCGATCTCTTTCGAGTCCAAGCTCATGCTGGCGATCAGGCTGCCTAGATATGGAATCGCTATCGCATAGCGATTGCTTTCCGCTCCCTCGTCAGGAATGGCGATCAATACCTCGCTAGCGGGCTGCTCATCATGCCACCGACCTTCAATCGCTGCGAACTTGGCGGGCTGAATATTGTGTACATAGTCACCGGCTAGATGGCCGAAAAAGAGTTGCACCGGTACGAGAACAGCAGCGAAATAAAGGCCCATTCGCAGCATGATTCTGGCCTCGGCCAGAAAATCGCTCCTCAACAAATACCAGGCCCCGGTTGCGGCGACACAAAAAGCGCCTGTTAGGTACGACGCCAGGAGCATGTGCGGGAAGCGAACCCAGACGACGGGGCTGAAGATAATCTGGCCCCAGTTCGTGGGAGCGTAGACGCCATTTTGGACAGCGTAGCCGACCGGCGCTTGCATCCAACTATTGTTGACCATGATCCAGAACGCTGAAAACGTGGTGCCGAGTGCGACCATCGCGGTCGAAAGTAAGTAGAACCACGGCGAGACTCGCTGGCGACCGAACAGAAGAACGCCGAAGAAGCTAGCTTCCAGCGCAAAAGCGGTGAAGGTCTCGTAGGTAAGAAGTGGCCCTTGTATTGGCCCCGATACGCGTGAAAGCTCGCTCCAGTTCGTGCCGAATTCGAAAGCCATCACAATGCCCGACACGACGCCGAGGCCGAAGGCCACGCCGAAAATCTTGAGCCAGAAGTCGAAGATGATGCGATAGGCCGGCCGACCGCTAACAAGATACAGCGCTTCAATCGTTGTCAACCACGCCGCCAACCCGATCGTAAATGATGGAAAGATGATATGAAACGAGACTGTGAAAGCAAATTGTAACCGCGACAGCAGCAACGCAGACAAGTCCATTGTCGCTCCCCTATCGCGATAAAATCCAACAGCCGCGCGCTGGTACAGATAAGAGCTCGTTCGCCATTATCGAAAACGAACAGCCGCGCGGCCGCATCACCCACTGATGACAGAATGCCGGATAACCATAGTTTCAACGAGTGGAACGTGATGGTCCATTACCCGCCCGTCGCGTCCCATGTCGCCATAGTCTCATCGCCCTAAACCATGGCTTAGGTCATATGCACTGGGACGATCGGTCGCCTCGTTCCTCGCGATATATGTGTGATTTGGATAAATGGAGACGCAGCTTGTCCGGTAGATTTTGTCGAGGGTCGATTGTTGAACGCCGATCAGGGTTCCGCGACATCTGGCATAATCTTCCCCATCTCCATCGCCTGACTAGGCGGAACTTCTTGAATGCCGATGACGATTTGATCGTCTGGCGCGCCAGTGGCGCCTTGAAGCAGCCCCCACAAGCTCTGCGCCAGTTCGCGTTTGTACTCGGAAGAACGGCCCGTACGAATGACCAATGTCAGCGAGGCGGTCGCTGCAGGCTTCCCGGCCGTAAAGCCGCTTCCGGCGGAGTAATCCTGGAAGATAATATGAACCCAGGTTTCCGGCACGCCCGAAAATCGACAATGCGTTTCCGTCAATTTGGCAGCCAAAGCTGCCTTGCCGTCAGCGCCGAGCACTCCGGACTGCGTTGCAATTGTGTAAAGCGGCACTTTCAACTCCCACCGATGCGTTCTCCGGCAACTCGCCTAGGGTCGTACTGTCTTTCGCGGTAAAGACGTCTCCGAGGCTGCAACCTCGCGTTATCGTGTGAGATTGACCTTGGCCAAATCGATAAGCTCACCAGCGCGCCCATCAAGAACGGCCTTCATCATGAAGACGCCGAACCTATGCGCGTCACCCAAGGTTGTTTTGGGCGGCATCACCAGCTCCTGGCGAGCGGTTACGACATCGAGGAGTGCGGGTCCGTCGTGTGAAAGCACGTCCTCAACCGCGGACCGGAGATCTTGCGGCTTCTCGACGCGAACACCCTTGATCCCCATCGCTTGAGCCATCTCTGCAAAGTTGGGGTTCTTCAGATCGCATCCGCTATCGAGGAAACCAGAGGCTTTCATCTCGATCTCGACGAAGCCCAATGTCCCGTTGTTAAGCACAATGATTTTCACGGGGAGTGCTGTTTGAATAAGCGTTACGAATTCACCCATCATCATAGTGAACCCGCCATCGCCGGAGAAAGAAACGACTTGCCGCTTCGGAAACGTCGCTTGCGCGCCGATTGCTTGAAGCATGGCATTGGCCATCGATCCGTGGTTGAGCGAGCCAACCAGGCGCCGCCGCCCATTCATCTTCAAATATCGAGCGGCCCAGGCGACTGGCGTGCCGACATCGCATGTGAAGATAGCGTCCTCGTCGGCCAATTCGCTGACGACACGGCTTACATATTGAGGATGGATCGACTTGCTATGCGGGCTGCTCTCTGCGAGCGCATTAAGATCAGAGCGCGCCTTGCGATAGTCGACCAAGGCCCTCTCAAGATGACTGGCGTCGGCTTTTTCATGAATCAAAGGTAGCAGTGCTTTGACAGTGTCTCCGACCGTTCCGACGACGCCAATGTCAAGAGGGCAGCGATTTCCAAGCGCATCGGGGCGAATGTCGATCTGCGCGATCCGCGCGCCTTCCGGATAGAATTGTCGATAAGGAAAATCTGTTCCAAGCATGACAAGAGCGTCGCAACTCTTCATCGCCCAATATCCGGAGGCGAATCCGAGAAAACCCGTCATTCCGACATCGAACGGATTGTCGAATTCGAGGTGCTCCTTACCGCGGAACGCGTGGACGATGGGAGCCTTCAATTTGCGAGCAAGCTCGACAACGGAATCGTGCTCCCCGGCGCATCCAGCGCCGCCCAGAATTGTTATGCTTGCCGCGGCATTGAGGAATTCAGCGAGCGCCTGCAACTCTCTCTCTTGAGGGAACGTCCTCGGGAGCGCAGGGAGGAGCCAGTGCGGCACGGCGTTCGGCAACGGCTTCAGAGCGACGTCGCCAGGAATGACGACAACGGCCACGCCTCGGCGCCCGACGGCGACGCGCATGGCGCGTAGAAGGATCTGCGGCAATTGCTCGGGGCTACTAACCAACTCCACGTAGTGGCTGCACTCCTTAAACAGGCTCTCGGGATGAGTCGCCTGGAAATAGTCAATGCCGATTTCGGTGCTCGGGATATGCGCCGCGATCGCAAGAACGGGTACATTGTTACGCTGCGCATCGAACAATCCATTGATGAGGTGGAGGTTGCCTGGTCCGCAACTGCCGGCGCAGACCGCAAGCTTTCCAGTGAGATGCGCCTCGGCGCCAGCGGCGAACGCGGCGCCCTCTTCGTGGCGAACGTGAATCCACTGGATGGATTTCAGACGCCTCAGAGCGTCCGTGAAACCGTTTAGCGAGTCGCCGACAACGCCGTAGATGCGCTCCACGCCCGCTTGGAAGAAAGCCTCGGCCATATACTCTGCTGCTGTCCGGCTCATTCTCAAGCTCCTTGCGATGCGAGACTGCACGAGAAACGATGCTGATTTTAACCCGCCTCCGATATTCCTCGCCGCCATTAGCCCGCATGCGTCTTCAAGACGCACAAGTCCGTGACGGAATATGCCATACCGAGGCGGTAACCTCGACCGATGCGCAGAGGCGCGAGCACGTGCATGTCCTCGCCCGCCACTTGTGGAATCCGCAGCTCCGCCGATCCGGCCCAGACGTCGACAATCGCAAGATTG
>JASLHV010000339.1 GCA_030153205.1 Roseiarcus sp.
AGGTTTTACGCCGCGGCGTCGGCAATTGATGTCGTTGAATAGTTTAATATGGGGCCGAGCCAACGTTCGACTTCGGCGATGTTCATCCCCTTGCGCCGCGCGTAATCCTCAACCTGGTCGCGTTCAACTTTGGCGACGCCGAAATACCGGGCTTGCGGGTGCGCAAGATAAATCCCGGACACTGACGAACCCGGCCACATGGCGTAGCTTTCCGTGAGCTTAACCCCGATTCTGCGCTCAGCGTCGAGCAGCTTGAACAACGTCGCCTTCTCGGTGTGGTCCGGCTGGGCCGGATAGCCAGGCGCCGGGCGAATGCCGCGATAGGGTTCGCCGATCAGTTCTTCAGGCGCGAAGGTCTCATCCTTGGCGTAACCCCAGAATTCGCGACGGACGCGTTGATGCATCGCCTCGGCCAGAGCTTCAGCGAAACGGTCCGCCAGCGCCTTGATCAGGATCGATGAATAGTCGTCATTGGCGCGCGCGAAACGATCGGCGATCGCCTCTTCTTCGATTCCAGCGGTAACGACGAAGCCGCCGACATAGTCCGGTTTGCCGCTGTCGATCGGCGCGACGAAATCCGAAAGCGCGACAGTTGGTCGTCCATCGCGCTTGGTCAATTGCTGGCGTAAGGTGAAGAAGGTCGCCAGCTCACGTTTGCGCGAATCGTCGGTGAAGAGACGAATGTCGTCATTGACGGCGCCAGCGGGCCAGAAACCAATGACGCCTTTCGGCTTGAACCAATGGCCTTCGATGATCCGCGCCAGCATCGCCTGCGCATCTTCGAACAACTGCCGCGCCGCTTCGCCTTGCGCCACGTCCTGGAGAATCGCGGGATAACGTCCTTTCAACTCCCAAGTCTGGAAGAACGGCGTCCAATCGATATAGCGGGCGAGTTCTCTGAGGTCGTAGTCCTCGAAAACGCGCGTTCCGAGAAAGGTGGGAGCGGGCGGTTCGTATTCGTCCCAATTGGCCTTGAAGCCTGCAGCGCGCGCTTTGGCGAGGCTCAGCCGCAATTTGTCCGCTTCGCTCCGGGTATGCGCATCGGCGACCTTGCGATATTCCGCCCGCACGGTTTCGACATAGTTGTCGCGAGCCTCAAGCGAGAGCAGGGAGGAAACCACGCCCACGGCGCGGCTGGCGTCCACTACGTACACGGTCTGGCCGCGCTTATAACGCGGATGGATCTTCACGGCCGTATGGACGCGGCTTGTCGTCGCCCCGCCGATGAGCAGCGGAATGTCGAAGCCCTCGCGCTCCATCTCGGCGGCCACATGCGCCATTTCGTCGAGCGAAGGTGTGATCAGGCCGGAGAGGCCGATAATGTCGACATTCTTCTCGCGCGCGGTGTCGAGGATTTTCGCGGCTGGCGTCATCACGCCGAGGTCGATCACCTCGTAATTGTTGCAGGCGAGCACGACGCCGACGATGTTCTTGCCGATATCATGGACGTCGCCTTTGACGGTCGCCATTAGCACGCGTCCGGCGGTTTGGCGTTCGCCGCCGCCATTGGCTGCTTTTTCAGCCTCCATATAAGGCAGCAAGCGCGCCACAGCCTGTTTCATCACCCGTGCGGATTTCACCACTTGCGGCAAGAACATTTTGCCGGAGCCGAAGAGATCGCCGACGACATTCATGCCCGCCATTAGCGGCCCTTCGATCACCTGCAGCGCCCGTTCGGCGCTGAGCCGCGCCTCGTCTGTGTCGGCATCGATATAGTCGGTGATGCCATTCACCAGGGCATGTTCGAGCCGCTTTGCGACAGGCGCTTCACGCCAAGCCAGGTCCTGCTCCCGCGCGACCTTGCCAGCGCCTTTGAAGCGTTCCGCGAGCGCCAACAGACGTTCTGTCGCGTCCTTGCGGCGATTGAGCACCACGTCTTCGCAGGCTTCGCGCAGTTCAGACTCGATCGCGTCGTAAACGGCGAGCTGGCCGGCATTGACGATGCCCATGTCCATGCCGGCTTGAATCGCATGGTACAGAAACGCGGCGTGCATCGCCTCGCGCACCGGCTCGTTCCCACGGAAAGAGAAGGAGAGGTTCGAAACGCCGCCGGAAATATGGGCATGCGGAAGTTTCGTCCGAATGTATCGCGTCGCCTCGATAAACGTTACGCCGTAGGGGTCGTGTTCTTCGATGCCCGTCGCAATCGCGAATATATTAGGGTCGAAAACAATGTCTTCAGGCGGAAAACCCGCCTCGGTAAGGAGTTTGTAGGCGCGTGCGCAGATAGTGGTCTTGCGTTCAAATGTATCGGCTTGGCCCTGTTCGTCGAAAGCCATGACCACGACAGCCGCGCCATAGGCCCGTACGAGCCGCGCATGCGTGAGGAACGCTTCCTCGCCTTCCTTCATGGAGATCGAGTTGACGAGTGGCTTACCCTGCACGCATTTGAGGCCAGCCTCGATCACGGAGAATTTTGAAGAATCGATCATCACCGGCACGCGAGCGATGTCCGGCTCCGCGGCGACGAGGTTCAAGAATTCGACCATTGCCTTTTCGCTATCGATCAGACCTTCGTCCATGTTAATGTCGATGATCTGCGCGCCATTGGCGACTTGGTCTCGCGCGACGGCAAGCGCGCCGGTGTAATCGCCGGCCGTAATCAGTTTGCGAAATTTCGCCGAACCGGT
Source organism: Roseiarcus sp. (assembly GCA_030153205.1). Classification (GTDB taxonomy): domain Bacteria; phylum Pseudomonadota; class Alphaproteobacteria; order Rhizobiales; family Beijerinckiaceae; genus Roseiarcus. The sequence goes on from JASLHV010000339.1 coordinate 2,631, forward strand.
GACATTAGTGCGCTCGCCGACATTGACGAAGGTAATATCAGGTGTCAGCGTGAACGGCTCGAGGCCGGAAAGGCGCATCAAAGTCGGTACTTCAGGAATCTTCCTCGGCGTCTTCCCGCGCATTGCTTCGGCGATGGCGGCGATATGCTCTGGCGTTGATCCGCAGCAGCCACCGACAATGTTGATAAGACCATCGGCCGCGAAAGCTTCGAGCTGCGCCGCCATGGCCGCTGGCGTCTCATCGTACTGTCCGAAAGCGTTGGGTAGGCCGGCGTTAGGATAGGCGCACACGAGCGTATCGGCGACATCGGAAAGTTCAACGAGGTGAGGGCGCATGGCCGTCGCGCCAAGTGCGCAATTGAGGCCGATCGAGATCGGCTCAGCGTGACGTACCGAATGCCAGAATGCGGCCGGTGTCTGACCGGAGAGCGTGCGCCCGGAAAGGTCGGTGATCGTGCCGGAAATCATCAATGGCAGGCGGACGCCTTTTTCGTCGAAAATCTCCTGCGCTGCGAAAATCGCCGCCTTGGCGTTTAGCGTGTCGAAAATCGTCTCGATAAGGATGAGGTCGGCGCCGCCGTCGATCAGGGCGCGCACCTGCTCGCCATAAGCAAGGCGCAGATCGTCAAAACTGACCGCCCGAAAACCCGGATTGTTGACGTCAGGGGACATCGAGGCGGTGCGATTGGTCGGGCCCAGCGCTCCGGCCACGAAGCGGCGACGTCCGTCCTGCTGTTGGGCCTTGATGACGGCGCGTTTGGCGAGCCGCGCGCCGTCTCGATTAAGCTCGTAGACCGCCTCCTGCATCTGGTAGTCGGCCTGGGCGATCGATGTAGAGGAGAAGGTGTTGGTCTCGATTATATCGGCGCCCGCGAGGGCATAAGCAAAATGGATCGCCTCGATCGCGTCTGGCTGCGTCAGCGTCAAAAGGTCATTATTGCCCCGCAAGAGGCAGTCGCAGGAGGCGAAGCGCTCACCTCGGAAATGGGCCTCCTCGAAGCCAAGTCCTTGAATTTGCGTGCCCATCGCACCGTCAATGATGAGGATGCGTTCTCGCGCGGCCTCTGTTAGGGCGGCGAGCACGTCTGCGCCATTTGCCGGCGCTATGGCGGTATCGAAAAGGGCGTCTAGGGACTGACTCATGAAATCGCGACCGCCTTACGCTGTCAAAGGCGTTTAATGACATAAAGATATGTTTATATCAAGGAGGTAATCTGGTGGCCTTCGGAGCGCTCGCTTTACTCCACCGCCGACAGCGGCGTCGCCACCTCTTCCAATGACTTACGCTCAGCCTGGACGGCGAAAAGCGCCGCCACGACCGCCGCCCCGAGCATCAGCGCCGCCGCCAAGGCATAACCGAAGAACACCGTCGCTCTCGACCCACTTTGGATGAAGGCCCCGAAGAGGGCGGGCGCGATAACGCCGCCGATCCCCGTGCCAATCGCATAAAAGACGGCGATCGCCATCGCTCGGATTTCGACAGGAAAGGTCTCACTGACGGTGAGATAGGCTGAACTTGCCGCCGGCGAAGCGAAGAAAAAGACCGCCATCCAGGCGGCAGTCATGGTGACGGCAGTGAGCAGATCAAGGGCGAAAAGCGCGCCGCTCGCCAAGAGCAGCGCGCCAGAGACCGAGTAAGTAAAAGCGATCATCTGGCGTCGACCGTGGCTGTCGAAGAGGGGACCAAGCAGAACGGGTCCGAGGAAGTTAGTTATGGCGAAGGGAAGGATGTACCACCCGACATTTTTCGATTCCACGCCATAGAACTTCGTGAGAACGAGAGCATAAGTGAAAAAGATCGCGTTGTAGAGAAAAGCTTGCGACGCCATAAGTGACAAGCCGACGAGCGTGCGCCGAATCTGCGCGCGAAGCAATGTATGAAATACTTCGCTAAGCGGCGTGTGCGTACGCGCGCGGATTCGAAAACCCGGCTTGTCTTGAAGCGGCTCGAGATCGCCGCCGCCGGCTTGAACGCGATCTTCGATTTCCTTGACGATCCTTTCGGCCTCCGCAGGCCGACCATGGATGATGAGCCAGCGCGGGCTCTCTGGTAGCCACATCCGCATGAAAATGATGATCAAGCCAATCGCTGCGCCGATCAGGAAGGCAAGCCGCCAACCGAGCTCCGGATTGACCAGCGCCGGATTCAGCAACGCTATCGCAGCTATGGCCCCAAGCGCCGCTCCGATCCAAAAACTGCCGTTGATCGCCAGATCGGTCGCGCCGCGATAACGCGCCGGCACTAATTCCTGAATTGTCGAGTTGATCGCAGCGTACTCGCCGCCAATTCCGGCGCCCGTAAAAAAGCGGAAGAGGAAAAAGGTCGCGCCGTTCCAGGAAAGCCCAGTCGCCGCGGTGGCGACGAGGTAGACGCCCAGCGTTATGAAGAAAAGCTTCTTGCGGCCCAGTCTATCTGTCAACCAACCGAAAAAAAGCGCGCCAGCGACAGCGCCAGTGAGATAGGCGCTGCCGGCGAAGCCTACGTCGCGGTCCGAAAATGCGAGCGCCGGACTTTCCTTGAGCGCTCCGGCGATCGACCCCGCCAGAGTCACTTCGAGGCCGTCGAGAATCCAAGTAACCCCGAGCGCAACGACGACAAGAGTGTGAAATTGTCCCCATTTTAATCGCTCGAGCCGGGCCGGCACGTCGCTTGAAAAGGAGCCGGAGCCGGATTGAAGGGCCATGCGCGGTTGGACTTCGTTATTTCCCCGAAGGCTTAAACGCGACACTCGACCAAAAGTTCGCATGAACCGGGCGTTGCCCTGGCCGCCTCAATCTTATCCCGCCAAGCTAACCGCGTCGGCGGATAGAGTAACCGGGTGAAGCCGATTGATGAACTCGTTTATCTCTTTTGTCGGTAACGGCATGCTGAAGAGATAGCCCTGGACCTCGGTGCAACCCTCTGCGCGGACGACGTCAAGCTGCGCCTCAGTCTCGACGCCCTCCGCGGTTGTTCTCATACCGAGGCTTCGACCAAGGCCGATGACCGCCTTAACGATCGCCAGTCCGTCGGACCCATAAGGCGAGTCGCGGACGAACGACTGATCGATCTTGATCTTGTCGAAAGGAAATCGCCGCAGATAGGAGAGAGATGAGTAACCCGTTCCGAAATCGTCGAGCGCGAGTCTGACGCCGAGTTCTTTCAAACGGCGCAAAGTCTCCACGGCGATATCATTGTCCGCGAGAAGAGTCGTTTCCGTAATCTCGAGCTCGAGGCGCGTTGGATCGAGGCCTGCGGAATCGAGGGCGAACTGCACTTGGTCGACAAGACTACGATTCTTTTTGAATTGAATAGGGGAAAGGTTGACGGCGACGCAGATATTTTCGGGCCATTTAGCAGCAGCTTTGCAAGCTTCGCGCAACACCCATTCGCCGATCGGAACGATCAAACCGCTCTCTTCGGCGGCTGATATGAAAGCGCCGGGCGAAACAAGGCCGCGCTCTGGATGGCGCCAACGCAGAAGAGCTTCGCAGGAGCACACACGATTTTCAGTAAGGTCAATAAGAGGCTGGAAGACAAGAAAGAACTCGTCGCGAACAAGGGCGTCACGAAGGCCCGCCTCTATACTGCGACGCTCCTGCAGAGCGGCGTCGAGCCCTTGCTCATAAAAATGATATGCACCGCGCCCATCCTCCTTGGCACGATAGAGGGCGAGGTCCGCATGTTTCATCAAAGCGATGCCGTCGGTCGCGTCATGAGGCGCGACGGCGATGCCGGCGCTCGCGCCAACGACAATACGATGTCCGTCGATTTCGAGAGGTTCGGCGATCCTTTTCGTAATCCTGTCGGCGAGCTGGGCGGCGTCTTCGGGCCTATCGAGGCGGCCGGCGAGTACCGCGAATTCGTCGCCGGCCAGGCGCGCAACGATGTCACTTTCTCGAACGCTGTCGACAAGCCTGCGGCTCGCCTCCCTCAGCACTTTGTCGCCGATCGCGTGGCCGAGCGTGTCGTTCACACTCTTGAAATAATCCAAGTCGACGCACAAAGCGGCGACGACTTCGCCGCCTTCAACCCGAGCGCTCACCTGCTCCAGATGATCTTGATACAATGTACGATTGGGTAGGTCGGTCAGACCATCGTGGCTGGCGAGATGTCGAATACGGGCCTGATTGCTTTTTTGTTCAGTGATATCTTCGTGGGTTGCGACCCATCCGCCGTCGCCATTTGGCTGATGCTGAACCAGGATGACGCGTCCGTCCGTCATTTCCACTTCAAAAACGGCGGCCGAATTGGGTCCCGCCAGTTTTACGCGTTTGTCAATGAAAACGTTCATCCCCTCCACGGGTATATTGCCGTTTTCGGCCCTTTGACGCAGGATCTCTTCCAACGTCATGCCCGGCCTTACCTCTTCCGGCGCAATGCGGTACATCCGCGCGTAAGCGCGGTTCGATACGACAAGACGTCTGTCTCGATCGAACATGCAGAGGCCTTGCCTCATCGTGTCGAGCGCCGAACTGAAAAGCCGATTTTGCGTTTCGATTTCTTGAGCGGTTGCGACATCTTCCGTAATATCAGAATGCGTGGCCACCCAACCGCCATCGGCCATTGGCTGGTGGCGAATTGCGATGATCCTCCCGCTCGCCAGCTCGACCATTTCGGCGCTGGCTTTTTTCGCCGACATCAGCGCATGATGACGAGCGATAAAGCTTTCGCCGTCAAAGGATCTCATTCCGCGCGCTAGTCGATAATCGACAATTCGGGAATGCTCGACGCCAGGCGTCGTGAGTTCTGGCGGTAGATCGTAGATCGAGGCGTAGCGCTCATTGCACATGACGAGTCTCTGGTCTGCGTCGAACATGCAGAGACCTTCGGACATATTACTTAATGCGGCCTCCAGACGAAGCTTTTGCTGGCGCCGCAGCCTTATGGCTTTCGCCTCTCGTGGCGACCGGCTCATTTTGAAGCCCTTCAATAGAGTGATGGAGAGTTGCAAAGGGCGATTAAATATCGATTAACATATTCTTAGAGGATTTTGGCGACGAGGAAGTTGCAGCGCTCGGTACCTGAGCGCCGCAACCCAATGGCGTGGATAGTTTGGAACCGGAGACGACATCGCCGCGTTTAAGCATCGATACAGTCATCGCTTTTCGACTCATGAACATCGCTTGACGTCATCTCTTTTAACGCCAACCAAATCGGAGCCCGCTTTGCTTGAGACAGACGACCTCGAGCTTAAGCGCCGATGTGTCTTTCTGTGTCGCGCATGACAGACGTGCCGAACCTGTTTTGGCAGGGCGCCAAGCTCGGGCCGGATGGCGTCCGCTTCCGCCTTTGGGCGCCCGGTTGCCAGGACGTCTCCCTCCGATTGGAGAGCGAAAATCGATTGGTCGCAATGGAGCGTCAGTCGGACGGCTTCTTCGAGACATTCGTTCCGGGAATTGGCGCTGGCGCACTCTATTGTTACCAGCTTTCCGACGGGATGCTCGTTCCTGATCCCGCGTCTCGCTTTCAGCCAAACGACGTTCATGGGCCGAGTGAAGTCATCGATCCCAAAGCCTATACCTGGAAGACCCCGTGGTCAGGTCGGGGGTGGGAAGACGTCGTCCTTTACGAGCTTCACGTCGGCGCTTTCACCCCTGAGGGAACTTTTCAAGGCGTCGAGTCTAAACTTGACTATCTCGTTACGCTCGGCGTGACCGCGATCGAAATCATGCCGATAGCGGACTTTCCTGGGCGCTGGAATTGGGGTTACGACGGCGTCTTGATCTATGCGCCGGATTCCAGCTACGGCCGGCCGGAAGACTTCAAAGCGCTTGTCGATGCGGCCCATGCGCGCGGCGTCGCCGTCATTCTCGATGTCGTCTATAATCATTTCGGGCCCGAGGGGAACTATCTACCGATCTACGCGACTGACTTCTTCACGGCGCGCCACAGCACGCCGTGGGGGAACGCAATTAACTTTGCCGCCGGCCCCGCCCGCCAATTCATTGTCGACAACGCCAAATATTGGATCGACGAATTTCGTCTCGACGGACTTCGCCTCGATGCGGTCCATGCGATATTTGACGATGGTCCAAAACATATGCTTGCCGAATTGGCTGAGCAATTGCGTCTCGATGCTTCCCGCCCTTTGCATCTTATTCTTGAAAATGAAAGTAACGAGCCATCGTGGCTCACCCGTCAAGGACGTGACCCCGTTCACTATACCGCGCAATGGAACGACGACGTCCACCACGTTCTTCATGTCGCGGCAACCCATGAGCGCTCTGGCTATTATGAGGCTTACGAGGGCGATACGGACCTCCTCGCTAAAGCGCTATCTGAGGGATTTGCCTATCAAGGTCAGTGGATGCCTTATCGCAAGACGCCGCGGGGCGGTCCAAGCGCATTCCTCCCGCCCAACGCCTTTATCTCATTCATCCAAAATCACGACCAGATAGGCAATCGCGCGTTCGGGGAGCGACTGAGCGTCTTGGTCGGCGTAGAAGCGTTGCGCGCTTTGGCGGCCATCTATTTGCTCTCGCCTCAAACACCGATGATCTTCATGGGCGAAGAATGGAGCGCCAGGGAGCCGTTCCCTTTCTTTTGCGACGTCGGCGCCGACCTCGCCGAAGCCGTTCGAAAAGGTAGACGCGAAGAATTTGCGCGATTTCCAGAGTTCAAAGACCCGGAGCGGCGAGATCTTATCCCCGACCCATTGGCGCAGGACACATTCCTTTTGGCCAAGCTGGATTGGAGCAAAGCCACGGAGTCGAACCTTTCACACTATCGCGCGCTGCTAAAGGCGCGCCGTAAACACATCACGCCATTGTCTCGAGAGATCAGACAAGGCGGCGACGCCGTGATATTTGGTGCAGGGGCGGTCCGTGTGCGTTGGCGCACTGCGGGCCGTCTATTGGTCCTCGACGCCAACCTTTCGTCGCGGCGAGTCGATTTTCCTGCGGCGCGCGGACGGGTCATTTGGTGTGAGGGCAATACTAACAACGTCATGGGGCCATGGTCTGTACGATGGAGCCTGGAGGACGAATGATCCCCCGTGCGACATATCGTCTTCAATTTCGTGCTGGATTTGGCTTCGCCGAGGCGACGGCGATCGCCCCTTATCTCAAACGGCTCGGCGTAAGTCATGTTTATGCTTCCCCCTATCTTAAAGCCCGACCCGGAAGTTCGCATGGCTATGACGTCGTCGACCATCATGCATTAAACCCCGAGCTGGGCGCGGAAGAAGACTTTTCCGAGATGATCGCGGTCCTTCGACGAGAGGGACTTGGACAAATTCTGGATTTTGTGCCGAACCACATGGGAGTCGGCGGCGCCGACAATGCGCTCTGGCTCGATGTGCTCGAATGGGGCCCAGATTCCGCCTATGCCGCTTGGTTCGATATCGACTGGCGGCCGGAAGACGAATATCTCCAAGGTAAAGTACTTGCGCCTTTCCTCGGCGACCAGTATGGCGTCGAACTGGCGCGAGGAAAGCTGGCGATAAAGTATCAAGCCCATGGAGGCTCGTTAGCGATTTGGGCTTACGACGCCCATAAATTGCCGATATGCCCTCTTTTCTACGACCGCATTCTTGGCCGCGATGACGCAAATCTCGAACGGTTGAGCGATCTCTTTCTTGACCTTCCCACTTGGCGGCCTCATGTCGCGGCTCGCGCACAGGTTCTCAAGGGAGAACTCGCGACGTTGATCCGAGAGAACGCAGTGACGAGACAGGTATTCGAAGGGCGGATTGCCGCCTTGAATGCGGATTGGCGCGCATTGGACGGCCTGATCAAGGATCAACATTGGCGCGCGGCCTATTTCGGTGTGGCGGCTGACGAGATCAACTACCGACGTTTTTTCAACATCAACGACCTTGCTGGGCTGCGGATGGAACTTCCCGCCGTGTTTGAGCACGCTCACGCACGGATCCTTAAAATGATCGATGATGGCGTTATTGACGGGCTGAGGCTTGATCACGTCGACGGATTGTTCGATCCCAAGGCCTATTTTGAGGATTTGCGAGCCGCCGCGAAGCGCCCCTTCTACCTCGTGGTGGAGAAGATCCTCGCGCCGCACGAGCAAATCCGTCGCGATTGGCCGATCGACGGAACCACAGGCTATGACTACACAAACCTCGTCCTAGGCGTGCTGATCGATTCAGCGGCCGAGGCGAGCTTCAGTCAACTCTATCATGACTTCACGGGTGTCAGTGAGAAGTTCGAGACAATCGTCCGCTCGTGCAAGCTTCGATTGATGGAAAACGAGATGGCGAGCGAATTAAACGCTATCGGTCGGAGCGCTGCCCGTCTAGCTCGCCAGAACCCAATGACCGCGGACTTCACCCGCCAGATCTTGCAGCGCGCGATCAAGCAGGTGGTCGCGAGTTTCCCCGTTTATCGAACTTATCTCGACATGACTGGCGAAGCGACAGAGGCTGATCAGCGTGATCTCGATTGGGCTCTCTCCGTGGCGCGCCGATCAGACCCCGATATCGACCCGTCGGTGTTTGACTTTATTCGAGCCGTCTTCTCAGGAAAGCTTACCACCCATCCCAAGAGCGGCTTTAGTCGCGCGGCCGCGCTTCGACTGGCGATGAAAGCCCAACAGTATTCCGGCCCCGTCATGGCGAAGGGGCTCGAGGATACAGCGTTCTATCGTTACAATCGCTTCATTGCATTGAACGAAGTCGGAGGAGAGCCTGACCGGTTTGGCGTTTCGATTAGCGCGTTTCACAAAGCAAATGGTTTTCGCGCCGAAAATTGGCCGAACGCTATGTTGACGACCTCGACGCATGACACAAAACGAGGCGAGGACGCGCGGGCCCGTTTGGCGGTACTCGCCGACATACCGGAAGAATGGCGGCGTCAGGCGACCACTTTGAGCCGCATCTTGAGGGCGCGCCGGGGCGATATTGAAGGAAACGCCGCGCCGAGCCGGAATGACGAATATATGTTCTATCAACTCTTGATTGGCTCTTGGCCTTTCGAATTGCTTGACGAGATCGACCAAGCGAAGCTCGAAGATTATCGTGCGCGCGTTCACGTGGCGCTCGAGAAATGTCTTCGCGAAGCGAAGACTAATTCGAACTGGACGGCGCCAAATAAGGATTACGAGGCCGCGATGCATGACTTCGCGGACGATGCGCTCGATTCGAGTAATTTTCTTACGAGCTTTCTACCCTTCCTTCGCCGCGTTGCGCGACTAGGCGTTGAAAATAGTCTCGTACAAACCGTGCTGAAGCTGACGTCGCCGGGGATACCGGATATTTATCAGGGATGCGAATTATGGGAGCTCAGCCTTGTCGACCCTGACAACCGGCGCAGCGTCGATTATCAGAAGATCGAAAGCGCGCTTAATGACATGAGGCCGATGCTTTCTTCGGCAAGCCAACGCCCAGCTTTCCTGACAAGCCTCATGCAAAATTGGCGGGATGGTCGTATCAAGCTTGCGATCACCGCTCTTCTTCTTGGACTTCGTCAACAGGATGAGGCTGCCTTCGTATCGCAGATCTATGAACCTATCGTCGTAGAGGGCATGAAGGCGCAATGGGCGCTCGGCTATATGCGCGGCGTGGCGACGCAGCGCCGTTGCGTCCTTGCCGCGAGATTTCCTGGTCAGCGGCACGCGGCCCCCGAGTGGGGCGACACGATCGCCGTCGTCCCAGCGCAAAATTGGAAGGAATTGTTCAGCGGCCGCTCTTTCTCTGGCGGCAAGATCGCCCTACATGATCTTTTTGGTTTCATGCCTGCAGCCGTGTTGCTGCCCGCCTGATCTGACCCGCGGCCATATCGCCATGTGACATAAAATACGGCGATTGTGGGGAACAAGTTCCCTTCATATCCGTTATTTAGAACAACGTTTTTTAGCCCATCATGCGACGGGGTACGACTATGCGCCTCTTGATCCTGATTATATTAATAATCTTGGTTGTCGGCGCTCTGCCGACATGGCCGTACAGCTCGGGGTGGGGTTACTATCCGTCTGGCGGGCTTGGTACAGTTCTCATCA
>JASLHV010000389.1 GCA_030153205.1 Roseiarcus sp.
GACTTCCGCGCGCCAGGTCTTCGACCGTCTCGCCGGCGCCTGGACCTATTGGGGCTGGAAAGGCGGCTATTTCGATTCGGAGGAAGACGCGCGCGCCTTCCTAGACGAAATGCGTTTCATGCTGGCCAAGCAGATGGCTGCGCCCAATTCGCCGCAATGGTTCAACACCGGCTTGCACTGGGCCTATGGCGTCGATGGTCCGGGCCAGGGCCATTATTATGTCGATTTCGAAACCGGCAAGCTGACCAAATCCAAATCCGCCTACGAACATCCGCAGCCGCACGCCTGTTTCATCCAGTCGATCGCTGACGATCTCGTCAATGACGGCGGCATCATGGACCTTTGGGTACGTGAGGCGCGTCTCTTCAAGTATGGCTCGGGCACCGGCTCGAACTTCTCGCTGCTGCGCGGCGAGAACGAGAAACTATCGGGTGGCGGCAAGTCCTCCGGCCTGATGTCCTTCCTCAAGATCGGCGATCGCGCGGCGGGCGCGATCAAGTCCGGCGGCACGACGCGGCGTGCGGCCAAGATGGTTGTCGTCGATATCGATCACCCCGATATCGAAGCCTTCATCGACTGGAAAGTGAAAGAAGAGCAGAAGGTCGCCGCCCTGGTGACCGGCTCGAAAGTCGTCAAGAAGCGCCTCAAGGCGATTCTCAAGGCCTGCGTGAATTGCGAAGGCCCCGGCGATGATTGCTTCGCCATCGACAAGAACCCCGTGCTGAAGCGCGAGGTGAAGGCGGCGCGCCGCGACGAAGTGCCGGACAATCTGATCAAGCGCGTCATCCAATTCGCGCGTCAAGGCTATCGCGACATCGAATTCGAGACGTACGATACGGACTGGGATTCGGAAGCCTATCTCACTGTCTCCGGCCAGAATTCGAACAATTCGGTGCGCGTCACCGACGAATTCCTTCATGCGGTCGAGAACGACGGCGACTGGGCGCTGACGCGTAGACTCGACGGCAAAGTCCATAAGAGGCCGAAGGCGCGGGAACTCTGGGAGAAGATCGGCTATGCCGCCTGGGCCTCGGCCGATCCCGGCCTGCAGTTCCATACGACGATCAACGATTGGCACACCTGCCCGGCTTCAGGCCCAATCCGCGCATCTAATCCATGCTCGGAATATATGTTCCTCGACGACACGGCCTGCAATCTCGCCTCGCTGAACCTGTTGCAGTTCCGCGATCCGGTGTCGAAGGTCTTCGACGTCGCGTCCTACGAGCATGCCGTGCGGTTGTGGACGATCGTGCTCGAAATCTCCGTGACGATGGCGCAGTTCCCGTCGAAGGAAATCGCGCGGCTGTCGTACGATTATCGTACCCTCGGCCTCGGCTACGCCAATATCGGCGGCTTGTTGATGTCCTGCGGCATCCCTTACGATTCGGACGAGGCGCGGGCGATCTGCGGCGCGCTCTCGGCGATCATGACCGGCGGCGCTTATGCGGCTTCGGCGGAGATGGCCGAAAAGCTCGGCCCCTTCCCCGGCCACAAGCCCAACGCCGATCATATGCTGCGCGTCATCCGCAATCATTTGCGCGCCGCGAACGGCGAAGCGGCCGGCTACGAGAAACTCTCTGTCGCCCCGACCCCGCTCGATCACGCCTCGCTGGCGAAAGCCGGCGCGGCCTGGGCGGGCCTTTCGGAAGCTTCACGCCGCGCCTGGCGCGAAGCGCTGGCGCTCGGCGAGAAGCACGGCTATCGCAATGCGCAAGTCTCCGTCGTCGCGCCGACCGGCACGATCGGTCTCGTCATGGATTGCGATACGACGGGCATCGAGCCGGATTTCGCGCTGGTGAAATTCAAGAAGCTCGCCGGCGGCGGCTATTTCAAGATCATCAACCGCGCCGCGCCGGAGGCTTTGCGCGCGCTCGGCTATGGCGAGGCGCAGATCGGCGAGATCGAAGCTTACGCGGTTGGCCATGGCTCGCTCGGCCAAGCGCCGTCGATCAACCATGGGACGCTGAAGGCCAAGGGTTTTGACGAGAAGTCGCTCGCGACGATCGAAGCCTCGCTCGCGAGCGCCTTCGACATCCGCTTCGTCTTCAACAAATGGACCTTGGGCGCGGACTTTCTGACCGGTGTGTTGAAAGTCCCGGCGGAAAAGCTGGAGGAGCGCGACTTCGACCTCCTCTCCTTCCTCGGTTTCACGAAAGCGGAGATCGAGGCGGCCAATATCCATGTCTGCGGCGCGATGACTTTGGAAGGCGCGCCGCATCTGAAGATCGAGCACTATGCCGTCTTCGATTGCGCCAATCCATGCGGGCGTTTGGGCAAGCGCTATCTCTCGGTCGAGAGCCATATCCGCATGATGGCGGCCGCGCAGCCCTTCATCACGGGCGCGATCTCCAAGACGATCAACATGCCGAACGACGCCAGCGTCGAGGATTGCCAGGAGGCCTATATGCTCTCCTGGCGGCTCGGCCTCAAGGCGAACGCCTTGTACCGCGATGGGTCGAAACTATCGCAGCCGCTCAATGCGCAATTGATCGAGAACGACGACGACGAGGAAGAGATCGAAGCGGTGGAGGCGATCGTCGCCGCCAATACGCCGGCGAGAGCGGCGCAAGTCG
>JASLHV010000390.1 GCA_030153205.1 Roseiarcus sp.
GGGTTCGCCGCAAGCTCCAGCGATCGGCGATAGCAGGAGGCGAGCAGTCTCTCTTCACTGTGGTCGCCGCCGCTCCACACCGGGCCCACCGCGTGGATGACGTATCGCGCCTTCAGCTTAAAGCCCGGCGTGATCTTGGCGTCGCCCGTCGGGCAGCCGCCGAGTTTGCGGCAAGCCTCAATGAGTTCCGGTCCCGCCGCCCGATGAATGGCGCCATCGACTCCGCCGCCGCCGGCAAGTTGCGCATTGGCGGCATTGACGACCGCGTCGACGTCGAGCGTCGTAATGTCGGCGACGAGGACTTCGAGACGAGTCGGCGTGGGGTTACGCCTTGGCCGGCTGCTTCACGTCGACGCCCGCCTCGGCGAGATGGGCGACAAGTTCGCCCGATTGAAACATCTCGCGGACAATGTCGCAGCCGCCGACGAATTCGCCTTTGACGTAAAGCTGCGGGATCGTCGGCCAATTGGCGTATTCCTTGATGCCCTGGCGGAGGTCGGCGTCCTCGAGAACATTGACCCCTTTGAACGGCGCGCCGATGTAATCGAGGATCTGCACGACTTGGCCGGAAAAGCCGCACATCGGAAATTGCGGCGTGCCCTTCATGAACAGCACGACCGGGTTTTCGGTGATTTCCTTTTTGATCTGATCCTGCACATTGGCCATTGGCGAAACCTCGTTAAGAGCGGGGGTCAAGGCCCCGCCTTCACAGCGAAATATAGGGTGGTTGGCGGAAGACCGCCAGCGGGTTCGAGATCAAATGCGCGTTGCGATGACGCCGACCCGCTCTGCTTTCTGTCACACCTTAACCCAATGTCCGTCGCGGCTCGCCTTTGCGATAGCGTGGATCGTGCGCTCGATCGCCAAACCCTCTTCGAAATCGATCGTGACGGTCTTCTCGCCCCGCATGCGGCCGATCAGCGCGCGGCATTCGATGATTTTCAGATCGTTGAAGCCAAGCTGATGGCCGGCGGCGACGATGAAACGATTATAGGGCTCGTGCGCCGGACCCATCAGGATCGTGCGGAAGCCTTGGTCTTCTGGTCTGCCCTTGGCGAGATAGACCTGCACTTCGTTAAAGCGCTCTTGATCGAAAGCGATCATGCCGCCGCCGCCGAAAATCTGTACGAAGATACGGCCTTTGCGGCCCCAGGCGCAGCGACTGACATGGATCGCGCCGCTCGCGCCGCCGGGGAGCCGTAAGAGCGCGGTCGCAATATCGTGAGTCTCGACCGCGCGACGGCCCCCTTGATGGGGGCGATCGGCGTAGGGTTTCGACATTTCGCCGAATACGGAATCGACACGGCCGAGCAGCGTCGAAATCAGGCTTAACGGATGCACCGCGAAATCGTCGAGCGCGCCGTAGCCCGCCGTAGCCTCGCTACGCCAGGAATGCGGTTGATCGGGATCGGCCATAAAATCCTCATCCATCTCGATCCGGATGTGATTGACCACGCCGATCGCGCCTTCGTCGAGAAGCTTGCGGATATAGCGAATGGCGGGGTTCTGGATGTAATTATAGCCGAGGATCGCGGTCTTCCCAGACCGCTCAGCCGCGCTGGCCATGCGCTCGGCGTCCACGAATTTCGGCGCCATGGGCTTTTCGCACCAGACGTGCTTGCCCGCATCTAAAGCTGCGATCGCCATTTCGGCGTGAAACTGGTTCGGCGTCGTCACGGAGACGACGTCCACCTCCGGATCAGCGATCAGCGCGCGCCAATCAGCCGTCGATTTGGCGAAGCCGAATTCCGATGCCTTTTTTGTCGCCAGTTCCGGCGTCACTTCGCAAAGCGAGGCGAGGCGGATGTCCGGCGTGTCCCCATAAACCGTCTTGACTCCAGTCCAGGCCAAGGCGTGGCATTTGCCCATATAGCCGGTCCCGATCAGGCCGACGCCTATCGTCTTCAAGGGCGTTCCTTTCCTTTTTGTGCCTTAAGTGCGAGGCGCGGTCGATTGCGTCGGCACGTAACGTAGAATAAACATTCTTCTCGAAAGATTTCTAGAACTTTCATTCCGCTGTGCTACGAGTGCGGAAGACGAGGGATCGCAATGACCCCGCCCAACGATTTTGAAGCGCTCAAGCTTCGGCTTATCGAGGTGCAGCCTGAGCTGCCGAAGCGACTCCAGCAGGTCGCCGCTTTTGCGCTCGAGCATCCCGACGAAATGGCCCTCGGCACGGCCGCGAGCGTCGCCGGCCATGCGCAGGTGCAGGCCTCAACCCTGGTCCGTTTCGCGCAAGCGATCGGGTTTTCTGGTTTCTCCGATTTTCAGGAAATTTTCCGCTCGCGCCTGCGCAATCGCTGGCCGGATTATCCTGAGCGGATGATGGCCTTGCATGAAAGGGCGATGGACAGCGGCGATCCGACACATCTCCTGGCAGGCTTCGCCGATTCCGCCACCGCCTCGCTCGCCCGTTTGCGCGAGAGCGTTACACGGGAAAGCCTCGACCAGGCGATAGACACTTTGGCCGACGCGCGCACGATCTATCTGCTCGGCCAGCGGCGCGCCTTCCCGGTTAGTCACTACCTTGCCTATGCCCTCGCCAAACTCGGGGTCGGCGCGACGCTCATCGACAATGTCGGCAGCCTCGGCGCGGAACAATTGGCCCATGCCGGGCGTGGCGACGCTTTGATCGCGATCAGTTTCGCGCCCTATACGCCGACCACCGTCGAATTGACGCGTGAGACGGCGGCGCGCGGCGTGCCCATCGTCGTCATCACCGATAGCCCTTTGAGTCCGCTCGCGAGTTTCGCCAAGGCGCGGTTCGAAGTGGCAGAGAGCGATTTCGGAGCTTTTCGCTCCTTGTCTGCAACGTTCTGTCTCGCGATCACGCTGGCCGTCGCCTTAGCCAATAGAAGATCGCAGAAGACGTGAAACGCTCCGGCGTCACTCGGCCGCCGCCGCATGCGCCATCTTCAGCTCGATATTCACCGCCTGCAGGAAGCCGACCAGATCGCTGGTCGCGAAATCGATCGCCGGCGAGTCCTCTTCGAACCGATCGTGGGCCTCGCGATGGTCTATCTGGCCGAGCTTCGGCTGGACGAGTACGGTGGTCATGCGCCGTTCGTGCGGCACGATGAGGTTGCGCGCGATGTCTTCGAACATCGCGGCGCGGCTCGGATCGATCGCGTATTTCTTGAAGAAACTTTCGTAGGCTTCCGGCGCCGGTTTCGGGATCATATTGGCGGCCATAATGTCGAATGCGTCTTCGAAGAGCGCGCCCAGCCCAAGTTGGGCGGTCGTGCGAAGCGCGTGGTCGCGTGATCCGTTGGTGAGGATGAGCTTGCGTCCCGGCAGCGCGGCGATCTCAGCGGCGAGCGGCGGATTCGGGGCGAGCGACGAGCGGTCGATCTCGTGAACATAGGCGAGGAATTCGTCCGGCTTGATGGAATGCTCGTCGATCAAGCCGCGCAGCGTCGTGCCATAGCGGTGATAATAGTGTTTCTGCATGGCCCGCGCGGACAAACCGTCGAGGCCGAACATCTGCATCAAAAACAAAGTGATCCGCTCGTCGATCTGCGGCCAGAGCGCGCTGTCAGAGGGATAGAGCGTATTGTCGAGGTCGAAGACCCAAGTATCGACATGGCCGAATCTTGTGAGAATGGCTGAAGATTCACCGCCGCCGATCGGCGCGGTGA
Source organism: Roseiarcus sp. (assembly GCA_030153205.1). Taxonomy (GTDB): domain Bacteria; phylum Pseudomonadota; class Alphaproteobacteria; order Rhizobiales; family Beijerinckiaceae; genus Roseiarcus. The sequence continues at coordinate 3,639 of JASLHV010000390.1, forward strand.
AACGGAAAAGAGGTTTGTTCAAACGAGATCCGGCTTTCGAAGAGAAGTTTCGACCTTGCGTCGCGTCGAGTGTGCGCTCGATCCCTTAACGTTGACAAAACCAACCTGCGACGCGCTTTTCGTCCGCGCCAACCGCCGGCCCTGGCGCGCGGCGACGATGCGTCTCAGGTGCTCGATACTGCAACAGTTTGACGCCATTTACAAACGCCGTTCCGTAAGACTTTCCTTAGCAAAGGCCCCTTCGCCCATTGAGGAAACGATGAAACGCCGCACGGCCGCCCGCCTTTTATCCGGCCTTCTCGCAACGGGCGCAGCGTCTCCTGCGGCGACCTTTGCTGAGACCGCGCCGCCGGTTCAGACTTACGTTGAAGCGCCGGGCCCGCTCGGCCCCTTGAAGGGGACGATGTTAGCGCCTGCATCTGGCGTCGCGCCGGTCGTCCTGATCATACCCGGCTCCGGTCCAACCGATCGCGACGGCGACAATCGATACGGCGTGAAGGCTCGGACCTATCGATTGATGGCCGAAGGCTTGGTCGCTCGCGGCATCGCGACGGTCCGCATCGACAAGCGCGGCATGTTCGCCAGCGCGGCCGCCGTCACGGACGGTAACGACGTGACGATCGGAGATTACGCGTCGGACGTCGAAAGCTGGGCCGCGTCCATCCGCAAACAGACCGGAGCTCCTTGCATCTTTGTTCTCGGCCATAGCGAAGGCGGTCTCGTCGCGCTCGCGGCGGCGCAAAAGGCCTCGGACATTTGCGGGCTTCTGCTGGTCGCACCGCCCGGCCGTCCGCTCGCCGACATCTTGCGCGAGCAGCTCAAGGCCAATCCCGCCAATGCGCCGATCCTTGATCAGGCCTTGGCGGCGACCGCTGATCTCGAGAGGGGCAAACGCGTCGACACGACAAAGATGAACCCTGCGCTGATACCGCTCTTCGCGCCGCAGGTTCAGGGCTTTCTCATAAATGTCTTTTCCTTCGATCCCGCCAAACTGATCGCCCAGGTTTCAACGCCTGTCTTGATCCTGCAAGGCGAGCGCGATCTTCAGGTCAGCGTCGCTGACGCCGAGCGCCTGAAAGACGCCGCGCCCAAGGCAAAGTTGGTACTGCTTCCCGATGTGAACCACGTACTCAAAACCGTCTCTTCAGACGACCGCCGCCTGAACGCTGCGACCTACGCCGACCCAAGCCTGCCACTCGCCCCAGGCGTTGTCGACGCCATCGCGGACTTTGTGACCACCGCAAAAGCACGATAAACTCGCCGCGACCTGATCATCAACGATCAGCTTCTGCGAGTTGCCGCGAATGCGCTCGGCGCGCTCCCGTCACCAACGGCGCTGTTCAAGCGCGTCGCGATTCCTGGACTCGAGATGAGGAAAATGAATTTCCCGCGTGGGCGTCGACGTGCTGGCGGCGACAAATGGCAGACGCTTCGGCGCCGCTACGCTTCGACGCCTATCCGGTAACGGGTCACGAACGGTTCGTCCGGTGCGAGACGGCGCGCCGTACTGATTCCTTCCTCTGCAATCGGATTCGCGCCGCTCGACAAGGCCGTTCCTAAATCGAAGGCGGAACAGATCGGTTCGACCCCCAGCGCCAGATGTCGGCCAAGCCAGGGATAGTGCTTACGGCCGCGATTGCTGAACCACAGCAACAAACTCGGGAAATGCTCCGGCTGCCAAGTCAGCCGAGCGACGTACGACTCCTCGATATAGTGCAACGCCATCACGCCGTCCGCGGCGAGCAGTTGCAGCAAATCCTCGATCTCCTCTGTGAACGGTAGGACAGAAGCGTCCATATAGCCGCCGTCGCGGCGAGGCGCCTCGCGCAGGTCCGGGAATCGTTTGTCTTCCGCGAAAAGGACCCGGCCGGGCTCTACTTCGCCTGGGTAGGTTCGTGCGGCGCGGTAGTTTCCCGGCATGAGCCGCAACGCGCCGGGCTTGGACGGCATGCGGAAAACAGGGTGCAAGCCGATTGGCAATTCGCAATTGCGGCGAACGACGATCGTCAGTTCGAAATCGATAGCGGGCGCCTGAGGATCGGGAATGATGCGACGCGTAAGCTGTCGAATGGGATGCTCGATCGGATAATCGAGGGCCAGGGCCACCTCACCATCCTCGCCCTCGATCCACCGCCAGTCCGCGTTGGACGAATAGCCGTGAGGCAGATCGAGGCCGGCGAGACGCGCGCCGTTGACGGACCAACCTTCCGATAATTGCCGGTCGGCGTCGGCGCCAAAGGGAACGCAAGGCCATTCGCCGCGAAGGCGCTGAAGGATGCCCGGCAAGCTGGAGCGCGCTGCATCATGGCCCCAAGCAGCGACATGCAGTGGATTGACTTGCCGTCCATCGGCAAGAACGAACGTGACCGGGCCGATCATTCCACCGAGCGTCTGCACGGCAAGGCATCCATAGTCCCAAGCAAGCGCGCGGATGGGTTTCATGGCGATCTCCTTTTCGTCGGCGCATAAGGACCAACAGGTTGTCACGTTAGCCGGGCTTAGACCGCCTCGCGCACTCGCTTCGCAGCGAATCGCGACAAGCCGCGCGGTTACTTCTGCACTCCCCAGCATCGGGCCAACACGAATCGAGTTGACCTGACGTGTAGTATGGTAGTAAGACAAAAAGACAACGGAGGGCGGGAGGCGCTCTTGTCTATTGTGGTGACCGGCGCGGCGATGGGCATAGGCAAGGCTGTTGCGCTTCGCCTGGCGCGAGACAGCCGAGCGCTTGTTCTCGTCGACGTCGCCGAAGAAGCCTTGGCGGAAACCGTTCGCGAAGCGCGGGCGGCCGGCGCAAGAGTCGAGCAAGTCGTCGGGTCCGTTGGCCAACAAGAGACGGCGAACCGGACGGTAGCCCTGGCGATCGAGATTTTCGGCCGCCTCGATGGTCTGTCGCACAATGCCGGAATTCAGCGATATGGCACAGCCGTCACGACTTCGGATCAGATTTGGGACGAGGTGCTGAGCGTCAATTTGACCAGCGCCTTCCTGCTGGCGCGCGCGGCATTGCCCGAACTGATCAAGACGCGAGGCGCCATCGTCATGATGGCGTCCGTCCAAGGATTAGCGACACAGCGCGACGTCGCGGCCTACACCTCGGCCAAACACGGGTTGATCGGCTTGACCAAGTCGATCGCAGTCGATTTCGCGCGCCATGGCGTTCGCGCCAACGCAGTGGCGCCGGGCGCTGTCGATACGCCAATGCTGCGCCATTCAGTGGCCCTGGCGAAGTCCCCTGAAGAAGTCACGCGCGCGATCAACGGCATGCATCCCCTCGGACGTACGGCCAAGCCGGAAGAAATCGCGGAACTCGTCGCCTTTCTCTTGTCCGCGCAGGCATCTTTCATCACCGGCGAGACGATCCGCATCGACGGGGGACTTCTGTCGTTGATTGGGGGTTCCCCAACAGAAGAGAAAAAAGAATGAGAATCGCCGACATTCGAGCGACCACCGTCGCAATTCCGCTCGAGGCGCCTTTGCGCCACGGCGCTGGCGCTCACTGGGGCCGCTTTATTCGCACCATCGTGGAAGTCGTCGACGAGGAAGGGTGCTCGGGCTTCGGAGAACTCGGCGGCGGCGGCGAATCGGCCGAGAACGCCGTCCGCGCCATGCTCCCCTATCTGAAGGGCCACAATCCGCTGCAACTCGAACAATTGCGGTGGAAGATCATGAATCCGACCGGCAGTCTCTACAACAATCGCGGCCAAATTCACGCCGCGCTCGAAATGGCCTGCCTCGACTTGGCCGGGAAAAGGCTTGGGATACGGGCTTGCGACCTGTTGGGCGGCAGCATTCGCGAAGAGGTGCCGTTCGCATCGTACCTCTTCTACCGCTATGAGGACGATGGCCGCGGCGGCGAGACAACACCTGACGAAATCGTCGCCTTGGCGCGCGAACTCAAAGCTAAGCATGGTTTTACCGTTCACAAGCTGAAGGGCGGGCATTTCAGGCCGGATCACGACATCGCAGTCATGGAGGCCTTAGGGAGCGCTTTTCCGACGGACCGTTTGCGACTTGATCCGAATGCTGTCTGGTCGGTCGAAGAGTCGATACGCGTCGGGCGGGCTATCGAAAAGCTCAACAACGACTATTTCGAGGATCCGACTTGGGGCTTGGAAGGAATGCGACGGGTACGCGAGGCGGTACGCATCCCGACGGCGACCAATATGGTTGTGGTGAATTTCGAACAGCTCGCCCAATGCATCCGCCATACGCTGGTCGATGTCATTCTACTGGACACGACTTTCTGGGGCGGCCTCCGACAAGCTCACAAAGCTGGCCTTGTGATGGAGTCCTTTCAATTCTCCGCAGCGGTACATTCTTCCGGCGAATTGGGCATACAGCTCGCCTCGATGTTACATCTTGGCGCCGCGCTGCCCAATCTGAACTTTGCCGCCGACGCCCATTATCACCACTTGACCGACGATATTCTCGTCGGCGGCAAACTGAAATACGTAAATGGCCAGATCAAGGTCCCGCAAGGGCCAGGCTTGGGCGTCGAAATCGATCGTGAGAAACTGCTTGGCTATGCGGAATACTATCGTGAGATCGGCGGCTACCCCTACGATCGCGACCCGGGACGACCGCAATGGTTTTCGATATGGCCGGAGACGCGATTTGCCGATCCATCGGTGAAATCGGCGCCAATCGTTGACGCGGCCTGAACTATGGCCAGCGTCGCGCTCCAGGACCTTGTCAAAGTTTACGGGCGCCACGCCGCGGTGCGAGGCGTCAATCTGGAAATCCCCGACAAGTCATTTGTCGTCTTCGTTGGTCCGTCTGGATGCGGAAAATCCACGACCTTGCGCATGATCGCCGGCCTCGAAACGATCTCGCATGGCGAGTTGCGCATCGACGGCAAGGTCGTCAACGACCTTCCGTCGCGCGAACGCGGCGTGGCGATGGTCTTTCAGACCTACGCGCTCTATCCACATATGACAGTTCGCGACAATCTCGCCTTTTCCCTCAAGCTGGCTCGCCTACCGAAGGACGAGGTGGCCCGCAGAATCGATCGCGCCGTCGCCGTCCTCGAACTGGCGCCGTACCTTCAACGCAAGCCGTCGCAACTTTCTGGCGGACAGCGTCAGCGCGTCGCCATGGGCCGAGCGCTCGTACGTGAGCCGAAAGTCTTTCTGTTCGACGAGCCGTTGTCGAATTTGGACGCCAAACTGCGCAACCAGATGCGCGTCGAGATCAAACGGCTGCAGCGCCAGCTTCAGGCCACGACAATCTATGTAACGCACGACCAGGTCGAGGCCATGACGCTCGCCGATTTGATTGTCGTTATGAAGGATGGCGAGGTCGCTCAGGCCGGTTCACCGATCGACCTGTTCGAGCGGCCGGCCAATAAATTCGTCGCCGGCTTCATCGGCACCCCTCAGATGAGTTTTTTTGCCGGCGAATTCGCCTGCGCGGACGGCGAGTGGCTGTTCGTCAACGAAGCGTTGCGTATTCCAATATTGAAAGAACGTTACGAGGGTCAACTCAGCCAGGGACGCAAAGTATGGGCCGGATTGCGCCCAGAAGACATCGTTCCGGTTTGCCATGGCGTTCAGCCGCGCCGATACGTCGCAGCGCGAGGTAAGGTGACGCTGACGGAGATGCTGGGCAATGAAACCATTCTCTTCGGTTCGTTCGGATCGTTGACCTTTGTCAGTCGCATGCAACAACCGCGCGTGATGGCGACCGAGGAGACGATGGAATTCCACCTCAATCAGGAACGCCTTCATCTATTTGATTACGAGGTCGAGAACAATCTCATTATCAACAATTAGAAAGGAGGAGAGAATGCGAAAATTCACGCGGCGCATGTTTGGAGCCGCCGTCGGCATACTGTCCCTGGCGGCGATCTCCGCGCCAGCAGCGGAAGTCAAACTCTATCACGACAAAGGCTTTTGGGCCGGCCAGCTTGAACAAGTGGGCAAGGCAGCCGAGGCAAAAACCGGGATAAAAATCGTCGAGACGCCTTATTCCTCGCCTGAGCAGTACAAGGCTTTCATCCAATCGTCGATCGCCGGCGGTGCGACGCCCGATTTGTTTACCTGGTGGACGGGCCAGGCCTTCGCCGACCTTGTCAGTACCGGTCAGATCGCCCAACTCGACGATGTCTGGAAAGAAATGGTATCGTCTGGCCAGTACGACGCTAGCACGGCCGACCTCTTCAAGATCGATGGCCACATTTACGCTGTGCCGATGCTGACCGCCCGCTGGGTCATCCTCTATAACAAGGACATATTCGCGGAGGTCGGACTCTCGGAGCCCAAAAGCTGGGATGAGTTGATGAGCGCGGCCGCCAAGATAAAGGCCGCCGGACACACGCCGTTCGAGGCGACCCTGCAAGAAGGCTGGCGCGGATTTATCTGGTTCCAAGAATTGATGTTGCGCACGAACCCGAAAGCCTATCTCGGGCTGCATAACGGCACGGTCGCGTACGACAGCGAACCCGTCCGCAACGCTTTCAAGATCTGGGTAGATTTCTACGGTAAGGGCTATTTCAGCGACCCGCGCTCCAACGAAGAAGCCAAGAACTTCGCGTCTGGCAAAGCCGCGATGTATTTGATTGGCGAGTGGGCTGAAGGAATCGTCGAGAAAGCCGGACTGCCGAGCGAAAAATTCGGCGCGTTCATCATGCCGAATATGGACGGGTCGCTTCCGTCCGCCGTCATTGTCGAAGGCTCGCCCATCGTCGTCTCCAAGGCGGGCAGGCAAAAGCCGGACGTCGTGACGGCTTTGAAATTCTGGACTTCCGTCGACGGCGCCAATGCCTGGTCGGCCGCCTCCGGCAATTACATGGGCAATCTAAAGGCCACCGCGCCGAGCGCCGCGATCTCGAAGATCACCGCTGATATGGCAGGCGCCAAGACCGCGATCTACCCACGCTGGTGGGAGGCGGTTCCAGCCGAGCTCCAAGGCGAACTTGTGGCCGAACTGAATCGCTTCATGCTCGATCCGACGATGAAGACGGCCGACGACGTCATGGCGAAGATGCAGGCGTTGAACTCCGAATATTGGGCGAACAAGAAGTGATCAGGCGCGGCGGCCGATTGTGATCGTCGTTTCGCCGCGCATGCTTTCCTCCGATGAGCGTGGCCATGCCTGGAACGCGTGAACGCGACGAAGAACTCTTGAGCCGCATCGGCTATCGACAGATTGCGATGCGCGAGCGTGCTCGCCGGCGGCGGAATTTCCGAACGGCATTCCTGTTCATGTTTCCGGCCTTGTTTCTCGTTTCGACCGTCTTGCTTGCGCCGGTAGCCTACAATGTCTATCTCAGCTTCACCAATTGGCGGAAGTTCAGCGGCTACGACGAGTTCGTCGGGCTGGCCAACTATCGTCACATGGGTTCAAATCCCTTTTTCTACGAGGCTTTGATCAACACGTCGCTATGGGTCGGCGCTTCGGTGGTATTTCCGATCGCAATCGGCTTGGCTCTCGCCATGTTTTTCCGCGGCGTTCGCTTCGAGGGCGTATTCAAGAATATCATTTTCATCCCGCGTATCTTGGCGCCAACCGCTGTGGGCGTCCTATGGTTCTATGTCTATGCTCCGGACGGGATCGTAAACCGGGCTTTGTCGTTGGCGACCGGCCAGAAGATCGATGTCGGGTGGCTCTATGACGGCGCCACCGTCACGCCGTCGATCATTGTCACGTTCGTTTGGCAGACCGTCGGGTTGGTCATGGTGCTACTATTGCTCGGCCTCAACGCAATCCCAAAAGATCCGCTCGAAGCCGCACGCATCGACGGGGCTACGAAGCCGCAAATATTTCGTTACATCATTCTGCCGATGCTTTTGCCGACGCTGCTGATGGTCATCGTCCTGTCGGTCTTGTCGGGATTTACAGTCTTCGACCTTCTGTGGGTGATGGGCGTCAGCTATCCGGGGCTCCGCTCCCTCTCCTTGGCCGTGTTTATGTATTTCGAAGCCTTCCAGAAAGGCAATTGGGCGTTCGGCTCCGCAATCGCGGTCGTAATCGGCGTCATCGTGCTAGGCGTCACTTGGTGTCAAGCGTGGCTTCAGCATCGCGTCGACTCGATGACGAGATAGGATTCGCCACCATGACAAGTATCGTCGAAAGTCTCGACTTCGCAGCTATCGAGCGGCGCGAGAGAATCGCTGCAGGCGGCAAGTGGGCGACGCTCCTGGTCGCGGTGTTTATAAGCCTCGTCTGGCTAGTGCCTTTTTATTATCTGGCGGTGACCGTCTTCAAGTCGACCGAGGAATATACCAACAGCCACCCGCTCGCCTTGCCGCACGGCCTTGCGCCCATTCTGTCGAACGCCGTTATCGCCTGGAGTGATGCGAAGATGGCGCATGGAATGCTCAATTCAGCGTTATATGGCGTCGTGGGGGCCGGGCTGGCGGTGTTTGTCGCCGCTATGGCGGCGTTCGGGCTGACACGGCTCGACTATTTCGGAAAAAACCTGTGGTTCATGACGATTTTTGCGGGCACGGTGTTTCCATTTCAAATGTACCTGATCCCACTGTTCTTTTTGTATCAGAAGCTCGGCATCCTGAATACGCAGGGAGGGATGATCCTTTTTTATACCGCGATTTGCATTCCCTTTCCCACCCTCGTACTAAAGAACTTCATGAACGGCATGTCGCGAGAAATGGACGAGGCGGCGCGGATGGACGGCGCCGGCGAATTCGTGGTCTTCTCTCGGATCGTGCTGCCCAATACTCTGGGACCGATGATGGCGGTCTTCCTCCTGCAGTTCACGTGGATCTGGAACGATCTCCTTTTTTCAACCGTACTTGGCAATCGCACCGAGGTGCGCTCGATCATGAACACCCTACAAGTGTTCCAAGGCAGTTATGCTTCGGCAGGGCCCAACATCGTGCTTTCGGCGGCCTTGATCGCAAGCCTGCCGTCAATCGCGCTGTTCTTTGTCTTGCGCCGCCATTTCATGGAAGGCATGCGCGTGACCGGACTTTAAAGGCGAATGATGTTGAGCGCCGAAGGGAAGCTTTATCAGGCGACAGGCCGTCAGCGTCATCGCAACGCGGCGGCTTTGTCGTTGCAAATTCACGATCTCCTCCGCGAGCGGATTGTGACGTTTGGGCTCCGCCCTTACGAGCAGATTTCGGAGCAACATATCGCTACGGAACTGGGCGTCAGCCGAACGCCGGTTCGCGAGGCGCTGGTCCGGCTTTCCGAGTTGGGATTGATCGATATTTTTCCGCAGCGCGGCACCGTCATTGCGCCGCTACGCATCGCCGATCTGGAGAAATCACAATTCTTGAGGGAGGCGCTCGAAATCGCGCTCCTTCGAAGGGCGATGGCGCGGCCGGGACTCGACGCGCTCGTTCAGAGCCTCAAGTCGGAGCTGGCGATCCAGAGTACGTTCGTCGAATTGCGCGACCCGCAGCGTTTCTACCCATCCGACGAACAGTTTCACGCTCTTATCGCCGCCCAAGCCGGCCTTGTCAGCGCCGTCGGCGAAATCGATCGCGCCAAGATTCATATGGATCGCTTCCGCCATCTCATGCTCGCCGAGATCGAAGACCTGCGTATGATTCTCGACCAACACAAGGCCATCGTTGAAGCCATAGCGGCAAACGATTCAGCGAACGCGGAACGTGCAATGCAGACTCATCTGCGGCGCATTCTCGAATTCGTCGGCCAGGCGATCGAGAAATATCCCGCCTATTTCGAGAGCGCAGAACCCAACGTGCCTAACATGCGGCGCCGGGCGGGCGGCTCGCAGTGAGGGCGTTTCGGTCGGCATGGCCGTTTGTCTCTCGCATGGGGGCGGCCGCTATAGACCAATGGGTTAACGAGGTTTAGGCTCTTTATCGCCCCATCCGGGAGGAGAGCACGGAATCGCCGCTACGCTTGTCTATCCCCTTTGGCGTTGGCGCGTCGATAAGAAGTGGCGCTACGCTATTGTTTTTTCGAGTTTCTTTTGCGCTGGTCCGTTGCCGGCGGCGACGATTGTCGCCGTGCCGGGCGGTCCCGAAGAGACCGGGGCTATCGTTGTGTCCGGTATTCTGCAGCCCGGCGATGATGAAGTTTTTTCAAAGCAACTGATGAAATTTCCCAAGGGAATTGTCGTCTTGAGCGGAGACGGCGGCGATCTCCAGGCGGCGATCAAGATCGGGACCGCAATCAGACTGAAAAATTACGCGACGCTTGCGCCGACGGAGAGCAACTGCGTATCCGCCTGCGCGATCGTCTGGCTTGGCGGTACGCCGCGCATCTTGGAGGACGGCGCCAAGATCGGCTTTCACGCCGCTTTTGCCTTGAAGGATGGCCAGGCCACCGAAGCGGGCGCGCCCAACGCCCTTCTCGGAGCCTATCTCAACAAGATCGGGCTTCCGGACCGGGCGATCGTCTATGTTACGCAATCTCCGCCCGAAGGGATGACGTGGTTTAGCGCCGCCGATGCCGCGAAAACGGGAATTGACACCAAGACAATCGCAAGTTCGAAGCCGAGCATTATCAAAACAGCGTCATTCGATAGTTCCCCGCTGAACGCTCCGGTACGCGCTCAACGGAGCGATCGGCATTTAAAGAGGCCTGTCAGGGCGCATGCTCACAAGCATACCAAGGGGAATACCCAACTTTTGTCGTGGCTCTCGGAGACGTTCCGACGCCTTGGCGTCGGCGCCGCGGCCAAACCGAATGTGACGAAGGAAGACGCCTCGCACGTCCGGTGATTGTAGCTGGGCTGTCATTGCGCTGCGGTCACGGCCGCTGAAGCGCGCTTTGATCCGCTCCAAGTATCAACGCGCCTAGCGCTATAGCGCTTCGCTCCCCCTATCGTACGCTGCAGCTTGCGCGGCGCGTTCATTTCGGCGTGGCAACGCCACACGTTCCAGGATCTCCCCAACCAACAGATGAGCTTGCGCCGCAGTCAACTCCTGGCCCACGATCATGTCGTCGATCCGGAGTCTGAACAAGGTCGCCGAGTCGTCGGGCGTCTCGGCTTCGACCGCTATCATTCTGGCCACGGTTGCTTTTCCTCCGCCTCCGTTAGCCGCACCCCCTTGAGATTATTCTCAAATCAAAAAGTTGTCCACAGGTTATACACAGACTCTCCGCGCGTTTTCCACACGCGGAGAGCACATCGCCGATCAGAACAAGCCGCCCCAATAAGGCCCGACGCCGTAATAATCGTGAAGGCGGGTCTCGTAACCTCGATCGCCCCAGCCCGGATCGACGCCCGGCGGATAGGAGGGCGCGCCCTCGAGCTGGTCGCGGTCTAAATTCACGACGTAGCCGCCCTTCTCAGTGTCATATTTGAGAAGGCTCCACGGGAGAGGATGGTAACGCTCTCCCATGCCCAGAAAGCCGCCAAACGACATTATCGCGTAAGCGACATTCCCGGATCGTTTGTCGATCATCACATCGTAAATCGACCCAAGGCTCTCGCCCGCGCCATTGTAAACGGATGTTCCCTGAACAGCGCCCGCAGAAATGAGGGAGGTGGTTTCCTTCGTCGTCGTATCCATGTCGGATCTCCTCGGACTATCAAGGATCGAACACGGCCGATGAAGAAAAGTTCCGACCGTGCCGATTTCCAAGCAAAGGCAGGCGGTTGATCGTCTCAGCCACAATGGCGCGTCGTTTGTCTCGCACTCCCCGGGAGATACTCCAATCATAACAAAAGGCCGGCATCCCGCGCCGCCCGGTTTCGCCTACAATCGTACTCTCGAAAAACGTTGGAGTACCGGCGCGCCCATTGCTTCCTCCGTCTATGGGCAGGTTTTGCGGAAAATAGTTGGAGGCAAAACGGGTTGTGACAAGTGTCAAAAAAAATCTTGACAGATGGATAAAGATAACTCGAAGATGCCGCCATTGATAAAAAGTTCCCGCGCTTCTGCGCAGGCGGACAATGACGGAGGAAGCGCGGAATGGCCGATAAATTCAGCTTGACGGGTCGTAAGGCTGTGGTCACCGGCGCGGCGCGCGGCATAGGCGCTGCGGTCGCAGAAGCGATAGCGAGCGCCGGCGCCGCGGTGGTGATCGCCGACATCCTTGATGATCTGGGCCGCGAGACCGCAAAGAAAATCGGCGAGGCCGGGGTGAAAACCGGCTTCGTTCACCTCGACGTCTCCGACGACGCGCAATGGGAAAAAGCGACGGCGAGCGCGATCGAGCAAATCGGCGGATTCGACATTCTCGTCAACAATGCCGGGTTGGAAGTCAGCGCGCTGGTCGTCGACATCGAGGCGAGCGGCGTGCGCCGCATGCTCGATGTCAATATCCTCGGCACGTTGCTCGGCATGAAGCACGCGTTCCGCGCTATGCGGCCGGGCGGCCCGGCTGGCAAGGGCGGCGCGGTCATCAACATATCCTCAGTCGCCGCGACGATCGTTTTCCCAGCCATCGCCGCCTATTCCGGCACCAAATCGGCGGTCGATCGCATCACCCGGGTCGGCGCCGCCGAGGCGGGCAAGCTCGGCTATGGGGTACGGGTCAATTGTATCTATCCGGGCCTCATCCCGACGGAGATGGGCGTTAAGCTGGCGCAAGACGTCGTCGCGCTCGGACTGTTCCCGAGTATCGATGCGGCGATTGGGAATGTCGTCGGGCTGACGCCGCTCGGTCGACTAGCCGAAGTGCAGGACGTCGCCGACGCGGCGGTTTTCTTAGCCTCTGACGCCGCGAAATTCATCACGGGCGCCGGCCTCCCGGTCGAAGGGGGCATGGGCAGCTAAAACGCAATCAATCGCATCCAAGCAATTTTCAGGGAAGGATAGAGAATGGCCGACAAAAGACCCGTCGTGGTCTATGGCGTTTCCGGCTATACCGGGCGTCTGGTCTGCGAATATCTGCGTGAATACAACGTACCGTTTATCGCGGCCGGCCGTGACGCCGGTCGCGTCAAGGAAGTGGTTGAGAAAATTCCGGGCATTGAAACTGCCGATTACGAAGTCGTCGGCGTCGAGCACAATGTCGAAGCGCTGACTGAGCTTTTTAAAGGCGCATCCGTCGTCAGCAACATGGTCGGCCCTTTCATCAAATATGGCGGCGAGGTCGTCGAAGCCTGTTCGCGCGCGGGCTGCCACTACCTCGACACGACAGGCGAACAGGATTGGGTGCTCGAAGCCAAGACCAAATGGAGCCAGAAATTCGCCGACAAGGGCTTATTGCTGTCGCCTGGCGTCGCGCAAATGTACACGACGGGCGAAATCGCCGCTCAGATCTGCCTCGAGACCCCCGGCGTCGATACGTTGGACATTCTCGTTCTCTGGAGCGGATTCCCGACCACGGCCTCGACCCAGACCATTTTCACCATCTTGAAAGCGAAATGGTACTATCTCGAACAGAAACAATATAAGGAATGGCCGCTCAACCAGACCTTTGAAGTGAATGTTCCCGGCCAACATAGCACGGCGCTGGCGCTCCCCTGGGGCGGCACCAGCCATCCGGTCTGGTTCAAGGATGATCCGCGCGTCGCCAACGTCAAAGTCGCGGCCGGCGTCTTCGCCCGCGAAGTGATGCAGGGCGTCGTCGCCACGGTGAAAATGTACGAAGATAACATCAAGCCGCTTCCTATGGATCAGCAGGAGGTCGAGCTTGGCAAGATCGCCGCCTCGATCCAGAGCAATATGCCGCCTCGCGAAAATCCGCGGCTCAACAAATCAGTCGACTCGGTCCATGCGTCGGGGCCGCTCGGCCGCGTCCATTGCGTGATCCACGGCAACAGCAATTACAAGCAGACCGGCCTGTTGCAGGCCTATTCCGCCTATTCGTTGCTGCACAAAGCGCCGCTGCGCGCCGGTTTCGCCTCGGCTTGTCAAGCCTTCGGCCATCACGAGCTGCTCGGGGTGCTTCGCAGCTTCGGCTTCGTGATGAAGCCGTCGGTCACGCATTTCGACTGACGCGCCTTCGGACGCCTCACTCAATCTCGAGAGGTCGCCGCGCGCGGCCTCGGCCGGGATCGCTTTAGCGATTCCGCCGATGAATAAGGACGATTCGCATGGCCGTTGAAGGTCAATTGCTGTGGACGCCGCGTCCCGATTTCGCCGCCGATTCCAACGTTGCCCATTACATGAAATGGCTCGAGGAGAAGCAAGGCCTCGCCTTTGCCGATTATGAGGCGCTACGAAAATGGTCGGTCGACGAGATCGAGGCTTTTTGGGCCTCGATCTGGGAGTATTTCAAGGTCGACTCTTCGTCGCCCTATAAACAAGTGCTCGATCGCCGCGTGATGCCGGGCGCCAAATGGTTTGAAGGATCGCGAGTCAATTACGCCGAACATTTGCTGCGCTATGAAGCGTGGGCCGAGGCGTCGGAGGTCGCGTTCCATCATGTCAGCGAGACGCGGCCGCTGCGGCGGATGGGTTGGGGCGAGCTCGGCCGTCAGGTCCGTATCCTGGCCACACAGTTACGAAAGCTCGGCCTCAAGCCAGGCGACCGCGTTGCGTCCTATATGCCGAATGTACCGGAGACGGCGATTGCGATGATGGCGGTCGTCGCGGTGGGCGGCGTTTGGGCGTCCGCCGCGCCGGAATTCGGCGTGAAGATCGTGATCGATAGATTCGCCCAGATCGAGCCCAAATTTCTTTTCACGGCCGACGGCTATCGCTTTGGCGGCAAGGACTTCTCACGCAGCGCGGAAATCCGCCGCATCGTTGGCGACTTGCCGTCACTGGAGCGCGTCGTCTGGCTTTCCTATCTCGACGAGCGCGCGCCGCCACCAGCCGATCTTCCGAACGCGATCGCCTGGACTTCGCTGCTGGATCACCCCGACATTCCGCGCGACGCCTTTCAATACGAACGCGTCAGCTACGACCATCCGATCTGGGTTCTGTTTTCCTCGGGCACGACGGGCCTGCCTAAGGCTATCGTACACAGCCATGTCGGCGTGCTGCTCGAGCATTTGAAGCTCATGCATTTCCATCTCAATCTGCGGCCTGGCGCGACGATGTTCTTCTACAGCACGACCGGCTGGATGATGTGGAATCTGCTGATGGCCGCGCTGCTGACCGGCGCTTCCTCGGTGCTCTATGACGGCAATCCCGCTCATCCTTCCATCGACTTCCTCTGGGAGCTTGCCGCCGACACCGGGGCGACCTTGTTCGGCGCGAGCCCGACGTATGTTCAGATGATGGAAAAGGCGCGACTCAACCCCGGCGAGAAGTTCGATCTCTCGCGGATCGAATGTGTGATTGCGGCCGGCGCGCCCTCGACGCCCGAAACCTTTGTCGAACTCTATCGCGGTGTGAAGCAGGACCTTTGGGTCACGTCGCAATCGGGCGGCACTGAGATCTGCAGCGGTTTTGTCGGCGCGTCGCCGACCCTGCCAGTCCATGCCGGCGAGATCCAGACGCGCATGCTCGGCATGGACGTCCACGCTTGGAGCGATGACGGCAAGGACCTTGTCGACGAAGTCGGCGAACTCGTCGTCCTCAAGCCGTTCCCTTCGATGCCGATCCGCTTCTGGAACGATCCCGACGGGCGACGCTACGGCGAATCTTATTTCGATACGTTTCCGGGGGTCTGGCGTCACGGCGACTTCATCAAGATCAACGCCCGCGGTGGCTGCTTTATCTACGGCCGCTCAGATTCGACTTTGAACCGTTTCGGCGTGCGCATCGGCACAGCGGAAATCTATCGCGCGGTCGAACAAGAGCCCGAGGTGGCGGACAGTTTGATCGTGTGTTGCGAGCTTCCAGGCGGCAATTTCTTCATGCCGCTATTCCTTCGGATGAAGCCCGGCTTCTCGCTGAACGACGAATTGCGCGGCCGGATCAACAATCGGTTACGCCGCGATTGCAGTCCGCGCCATGCGCCTGATCGCATGTACGAGGTCGCGGCCATTCCCTACACGCTTACCGGCAAGAAGATGGAAGTGCCGGTGCGCAAGATCCTGATGGGTTGGCCCCTGGCCAAGGCTGCGAGCCGCGACGCCATGGCCAACCCTGACTCGATCGATTACTTCGTCGAATTCGCCCGACAAGAGACCGATTATTCCTGGCGCGAGCCTGCGCAGCACGCCGGAGGTCGGGCGTGAGCGGCGCGGCGGAGAAGGG
>JASLHV010000429.1 GCA_030153205.1 Roseiarcus sp.
AGGGCGCCTTTCGACATGACGTAAGGGACTTTCTCGGTCCAGCCGCCCGACAAGGTAATGCTCATGATGTTCACGATCGCGCCGCCGCGCTTAGCCTTCATCGCCGGCGCAAAAGCCTGGCATAGTACAAAAGCCGCATGGGCGTTGATTGTCTGCACTTTGAGAAAATCATCGAGCGAATAGGCTTCGATCGGCGCGACGGGATCGACGGCGGCGTTGTTGACAAGAAAATCGAAGCCGCCCGTCTCGGCGACCAGCCTTTCCGCATCACGCTTGAGCGCCTGTAAATCGCTAAGATCGCCGTGAACAAACACTGCGGCGCCGGCGCCAAAACGGTCGCAATAGTCGCGAGCCCTCGCCGCGCCATTCGAAGTTGGAAGATCGTGCAGGTAGACGCGGCCTCCCTTGCCGAGGAGCGCCTCACACAGGGCTGAGCCGATGCCGCCAGCGCCGCCCGTGATGAAGGCGATCTTGTGTTTAAGTCCGTTCATTGTGATCCCGCGCTCCGTCACCGCTTTTCTTCGCCCTCGCGATCGCCTCGATCACAGCGTCCGCGTCGCCGACAAGATTGGCGAGCAGCAAAATTAGGCGAGCGTTGAGAGCGGCGCTTTCGCGATCGTCCAGGCCCTCATGCGCAGCGAGAAGCGTCGAATAGATCTCATCGGCCCGTGACGATAGGCGATCCCTTGAAAGATCGGTTGCTATTGTCGTCACGCTGCCGCCTCCTGCCGCGTCGCAAGGCGGCAAGTGGCGCGCGCAAGCGCCTGAGTCACGGCCGTCTCACTCGCCATCGCTGAAAACCGCGCCGCAATATGTTGGTCCGGGCGCACGAGGTAGACTGTGTTACGGCCGAAACGCGCTTCCACCAATCCGTCGCGATCGCGAAGGCCGCCCTTGCCGACGCGGATGACCTCCAAGCCGAGGTTCAACGGCGCTTCGACTTCGCCGATCGCCAGCAATTTGAATGCGCCGCCAAGGCGCTCGAGCAGGTACGAGTTCTCGCCGACTGGCGCGTCCGGACAGGCGACGCCCGGCGCGACGCCTTCCCCGGCATTGTCTGTGGTTTGAAGCGGCAACCCTGCGAGCGAGCAGGGCAGGGACAGCCGCCCCGAATTGACCATCCGTCGGGCAAAGGCGTGATCCACTGCAAGCTCGAGCGCGGCGCGACGAAAGATGCGCTCCATCTCGCTCTTCGGCGTCATGAAATTCGTCGACCGCGCCGAATTCAAAATGTTCTCATCGGCGCCGCGAATGCGTTCTTCGTCATAGCTCGCGATCAGAGCGTCGCCGGCTTCGCCTTTGATCACCATCGCCAGTTTCCAGGCGAGATTGTCGATGTCCTGAATTCCGCCATTGCCGCCGCGCGCGCCGAACGGCGAGACGATATGAGCGCTATCCCCCGCAAAAATGACGCGGCCATGGACAAAGCGCTCCAGCCTGCGGCACTGAAATGTATAGACCGACACCCAATCGATCGCGAAAGGCCTGTCGCCAACGATCGCTTTAATTCGAGGAATGACGCGCTCCGGCTTTGCCTCTTCGCTCGGATCGGCGTCCCCTCCAAGTTGGAGATCAATCCGATAGATATTATCGGGCTGTTTGTGCAAAAGCGCGGATTGGCCCTTATGGAAAGGCGGCTCGAACCAGAACCATCGTTCTGACGGAAAGTCGGCGGCCATCTCGACATCGGCGATGAGAAAGCGCTCTTCGAACACGCGGCCGGCGAAATCGAGACTGAGCAAGCTGCGCGTCGTGGACCGCGCGCCATCGCAGGCGATCGCCCAATCGGCCTCTAGCGCATAGACGCCGTCCGGCGTTTCGATGGCGAGCGTCACGCCATCTTCGCGCCGTTCCAGCCCCGTGAGTTTGTTCTTCCAACGCAGCTCGATGAGATCAGGAAAATCGGCGCAGCGCTCGACGAGATATTGTTCGACGTAATATTGCTGCAGATTGATGAAGGCCGGCATCTTATGGCCCGGCTCCGGCAAGAGATCGAAGGCGTAGACCTGCCGGTCGCCATGGAAGAGCCGGCCGACCTTCCATGTGACTCCTTTCTCGACCATTCGCGCGCCGACGCCGAGGCGATCGAAAATCTCCAGAGTACGTTTCGACCAGCAAATCGCGCGCGAGCCGAGCGAGACGACGTCATTGTCGTCGAGGACGACGGCGGCGACCCCGTGCAGAGCAAGATCAATTGCGGCGGAAAGTCCGACAGGTCCAGCGCCAATGATCACAACCGGTCGACGCTTCGCGCCGCCGCCGGAAAGTTCGGCAGGCTTCTTGTAGGGAAACGGCTTATAGGCGTAGCGGGCCATCCGTCACTTCACCCTTGAAGCGCCGTCCACATGTCGCGATCGCGCTCCGCCGTCCAAATACGTGGCGTGTCGACGCCCAGGGCCTCGTCATAGGCGCGCGCGACATTGAACGGCAGGCAATGTTCGTAAATGGCGTACGCGCCGAATTTTTGATCGCATTCGGCGCGGCACGCGGCCATCGCTTCTTTCAGTGAGCCGCCGCCTTGGGCGACACGCGCGACGGGACGGTACACGCCGAGCAAAAACTCCCTGGTCAGCGTCAGGGCTTCGACGACTTGCGCTTCGCCGACGAGCGCATCGCCACGGCCGGGGGCGAGCGCGTTAGGGCGCATCATCGCAATAGCGCCGAGCGTCGCCGGCCAGTCCATGAAATGCGCATCGCCGCAATAGCAGGCGGAGCGATATTCGACGATATCGCCCGAGAACATCGTCGCAGAATCTGGGACCCAGGCGACAATATCACCGGCCGTATGAGCCCGTCCGAGATGGATGAGGTCGACGCGGCGTTTGCCGAGATAGAGCGTGATGCTCTTCGAAAACGTCAGCGTTGGCCAGGTCAGGCCCGGCACACTCTCCGCGGCCTGAAAGAGACGCGGGAACCGTCCGAGTTCGCTCGCCCAATCTTCAGCGCCGCGTTCGTGGATCATCGCGCGGCATTTCTCCGAGGCAACGATTTCCGAAGCATCATAAGCCGAGGCGCCGAGCACGCGTACCGCATGATAATGCGATAGGATGACATATTTGATCGGCTTGTCGGTAACAGCGCGAATTTTCTCGATCACGCGCCGCGCCATGACGGGCGTCGCCTGTGCGTCGATGATGGCGACGCTATCGTCGCCGATGATGACGCCGGTATTCGGATCGCCCTCCGCAGTATAGGCCCAAAGCCCAGGGCCAAGCTCCGTAAAGGAGACTTTCTTCTCAGCGAGATC
>JASLHV010000431.1 GCA_030153205.1 Roseiarcus sp.
AGCGCCGATCGGCAGCATCCAAAAGCCGAGCACCGGCAGGAAGCCCATTGCGCCGCCGGCGATGAGCGCGAGCCCCAATGGCAGGCGCATCCATTTCGCCTCGGGCCGGATCAGCCATGCATAGGACCGCCGGGCCGGACCCGGCAAGGCGTTGAGCAGGCGCTCCAGGCGCGGGTCACGTCCGGTCATTCGAGGTGATCCGGTTTACCGCCGTCAGGTTGCGTCGCACGCCGCCGCCGCTGGCGCCGCGAGGCGATCTGGTTGAGGGCCTCCACACCAGCCGAGAAGCCGATCGCCGCATAGACGTAGCCCTTCGGCACGTGGACGCCGAACCCGTCCGCGACCAGCATCATGCCGATCATCAAGAGGAAGGAGAACACCAACATCTTCACGGTGGGATGGCGTTCGACGAAGTCCGAGGTCGGGCCCGACGCCAGCAGCATGACCGCCATGGCGATGACCACCGCGGCGAACATCACGGGCAGATTGCTGACCATGCCGACCGCAGTGATGACGCTATCCAACGAGAACACGATGTCCAGAAGGGCGATCTGCAGCACGATGCCTGGCAGCGCTGCGCCGACGGCGGGAGCTTCGGCGAGGCTGTGCTCGCCCTCCACGCGGTCATGGATCTCCGTCGTCCCTTTGTAGACGAGGAACAACCCGCCCCCGATCAGGATCAGGTCGCGCCAGGAAAAATCGTGCTCCGCGACGGCGAACGCCGGCCGTGTCAGGTGAGCGATCCAACTGACGCTGGCCAGCAAGGCCAAACGGGCGCCGAGCGCCAAGCCAAGCCCGAGTTTGCGGGCCAGGGGCTGCTGCTCCTCCGGCACCCGGGCGACGAGGACCGCAAGGAACAACAGATTGTCGATGCCCAGCACGATCTCCAACGCCGTCAGCGTCAGGAGCCCCGCCCAGATTTGCGGGTCTGCAAGCCAGTCCATGTCAGCCTCGCGCCTTGGCGTACAGGTCAGGCGCGCCGCGCGCCGACCAACTGCAACAACGAGACGAACAGATTGACGAAGTCGAGATAGAGCATCAGCGCGCCCAGGATCGCCAGATTGCCGGCGCCGCCGTTCTCGAGGTACATCGCCTTCAGCCGCTGCGTGTCCCATGCGGCGAGGCCGGTGAATACCAGGACGCCCATCACCGACACCGCGAATTGAAGCGCGCTGGAGCCGACGAACAGGTTCACGAGGCTTGCGAGGACGATTCCAATGAGCCCCATCACCAGGAACGAACCGAACCTGGTCAGGTCGGTACGGGTGGCGTAGCCCCAGGCGGCGGTGGCGGCGAAGACGCCGGCGCTAATGAAGAATACGCGGGCGATGCTGTCGCCGGCGTAGAGGAGGAAGATACCGGCGAGCGACAGGCCCATCAGCGCGGCGTATGCCCAAAAGGACGCCTGGGCCGCCACGAGGCCCATGCGGTTGACTCGGAAGCCGAGAAAAAGGGCAAGGCAAAACGGGGCCAGCATGACCAGCCAAAGCAATGGCGTGCCGGCGATCGCGACGTACAGGCCGGACGACGCCGCAGCGTAGGCCACGGCGCCGGTCACGACGAGACCGCCGGCCATGGTGTTGAAGACGCGCAGCATAAAGCTGCGCAATCCCAGATCGATGGAAGGCGCCGAGCCAGGGTAGTACGGATAGAACCGCCCGTCGCCAGGGTCGTTGATGCGGGTATCCATCGTTGTCGCGCTCCTTCATGGGTCATCGAACGACGCAGGGAGGGACGATGGATCGCTTCAGAGGCCAAATCGATCGCCGCATTCCATGCGGTGATCCGACATCGCAAGGTTAGCCGGCCAGAGGCCAGCGTCCCGCCAGAGGGGCCCGGATCGCGTTTATGAATATTAGATAATCGGCCCGGTTCCGACTTTCAAGTTGATCCGGTGCGATCGATCGAATGGGACGCATTGCGAAACGGGCAGACGCGGCGCGGACGCTACGTACTCGTTTGAAGCGATGGTGCGCCCCGAGCGGAAAAAAGATTGACGTTACCTGGAAACGCGACGATTCTGTTCAGAGATCAGGATACGACGCCGGTCGCAACGGCAAGGGACGCGGATCCAATTTTTTTTCATCGTAAGTCTTTGAGATCACTCGATACGGCCAAGAAAAGTTTTGGAAATATTTGGCGCGCTCAATAAAGGCGCGCTGAAAACATTGAGCTTTCAGAGACCGCATTTGGCGGCTTCGGCATCGCTCACGTTTTTTCCAAAGATTTGCGTCAGCGCTCAGACCTAAGCGCCGAAGGACCCTAAGTACGTCACCGATGGCTGGCGCGCGCTTACGCTGCTTTACGCCGCTTGAGCTTGCTCAGGAAAGCGGCGGCTCTTCCAGAAGACCGCGCCGGAGGCCGGCGATTGGCCAGAGCATAGGTTCGCGTCATCAATTCGTCGGCTAGCGCCTGGCGGTCCTTGATATGGGCGATCTCGGCGAAGGGGATCGGCGCGCCGATCACGACTGGCAGAGCCGTGCCGATGCGCGCTTTGACCTCATGGAAGATGAGCGAGAGCCGCAGCGTCTGGCTGAGATGGCTGGCGATCTGAAAGAGACGGCTGTTCTGCCCGTCGAAATAGATCGGCGTGACTGTCGCCTTGGCGCGCTGAATGAGTTGCGAGACAAAGGGACGCCAGGTCGCGTCGACCGCCGGTCGGCGACCCAATCTATCGGGCGCCGTCGAAACGCCGCCGGCCGGAAAGACCACGACGGCGCCGCCACGTTCGAGGTGAGCCCGCGCGATCGCGCGGGATTTGAGGTTGGTTTCGAGCGCTTCCTCGGCGCCGGAAAAATCGATCGGCAGAACGAAGTCGCGGACTTCATGGGCGCGAAGAAGGACGGCGTGGGTGAGTACCAGAAAATCCGATCGTACTTTCTCGATCAGCCAGGAAATGACGATCCCGTCGAGTACGCCATAGGGATGATTGGCGACGAAGACGGCGGGTCCGGTCCGCGGCAGAGCGGCGAGCGCGGCGGCGTCATAGCGGACGTCCAAGCACAAAGAGCGCACGGCGGCCTGCCAGAAGCTTTCTGTCGGGCGCGGCCGGCGCTGATTTTCAAGGTAAAGACGCTTCAGGGTCGGCTGGCCCGTCGCCTTCTCGACCAGACGAATGAGGCCCCGTTTGACGGCGGGATCGTTGCGCTCGGCGTAGCTGAAAAGATAGTCGTCCATTCGGCCGCGTTAGCTCCCAGGCATGACCGGACTATGACAGCAATCCGCTTTACCCGCGGGATTTCGTCAGGCGGTCGAAGGCCATCAATTGACCGACGAGTTTTTCGAAGTCCCGCAAGGGCACCATGTTCGGCCCGTCCGAAGGCGCGTGGTCGGGATCCTGGTGCGTCTCGATAAAGACGCCGGCGACGCCGACCGCCACCGCCGCCCGCGCCAGGACGGCGACGAATTCGCGTTGGCCCCCCGAGGAGCCGCCCTGCCCGCCGGGCTGCTGGACCGAATGGGTCGCGTCGAAGATCACCGGCGCGCCCGTCTCGCGGGCCATGATCGGCAAAGCCCGCATGTCGGAGACGAGCGTGTTGTAGCCAAAGCTCGCCCCGCGTTCGGTCACCAACACGTCGCGACCGCCGGCGTTGGCGATCTTGGCCACGACATGTTTCATATCCCAAGGCGCGAGGAATTGGCCCTTCTTCACGTTGACCGCCCGCCCCGTCCGCGCCGCAGCGACCAGGAGATCGGTCTGGCGCGAAAGAAAGGCCGGGATCTGCAGAATGTCGACAGCTTCCGCCACCGGGGCGCATTGGCCGGGTTCGTGGACGTCGGTCAATACCGGCACGCCGAGGCTTTCCCGGATTTCCGCGAAGACCGGCAGGGCCTGGCTCAGGCCGACGCCGCGCTCGGCGCCGCCTGAGGTGCGATTGGCCTTGTCGAAGGAGGTTTTGAACACCAGGCCGAAGCCCAGCTTTTCCGAGATGGCTTTCAGCGCGCTCGCCATTTCGAGCGCATGAGCGCGGCTTTCGAGCTGGCAAGGGCCGGCGATGACCGCAAGCGGCAGGCGTTCGCCGAATCGAACCGCGCCGGCGCCCGTCCCGACTTCAACGATCGCGTTTGCTTGCATGACGCCCTTCCCTTGCCGCCTAGTCGATGATCGCGTGGGGCAAGAACCGCGCGTTGCCGCCGCGGCGCCGTTGAAACAACAAAGGGCGCGCTCGCGGCGCGCCCTCAAGGAATTTACGGGATAATGGCGCTAAGAGCCAGCGCCAGCGGCCCTCGGCGAGGCTCCTACTCCTGCACCGTCGCCAGCGGCTGCGCCGGCACAGCGGTCGCCATTGGGCCCGGGCCCGCGCCGTCGCGCTGATAGACGTCGGGGCGGAACTGGACGACGCCGTCGGGCGTCGCCCATGCCGTTATGTAGACCCAATAGACGTTCACGGGTTTCTCAAGCTTGACGTCGAGACGCTGACCGGAATTGATCGCCGCGTCGATCTGATCGCGCGACCAGCCCGCAGTATCTTTCAGAAGCCAGGCGACATAGTCACGAACGTCCTGAACGCGCACGCAACCCGAAGAGACGAATCGGAAATCGTCACCGAAAATGCCCTTGGACGGCGTGTCGTGCATATAGACGCCATAGGGGTTCGGAATATTGATGCGCACCGAGCCAAGTGAATTGAGATCGGCGCCGGTGTCCTGCCGGTATTTGTACTGAGTCGCTTCGAGCGAGTTCCAGTTGATCGAATGCGGCGAGACCTCCTGGCCGTCTTTATTGAAGACGCGGATCTTCTCTTCCGTCAGATAATCGGGGTCGGCCTGCATCTTGGGGATCAAGTCTTTCTTGATCAGAGACGGCGGCACAGTCCAGAACGGGTTGAAATTAATCTCGGTCGCCTTGGCCTGCATGATCGGCGACTGGCGATCAATCTTGCCGACGCCGGCGACATGGTGCGAGTAGACGACATTGTTCTCGACGGTCTCGACCGCAGCGGCCGGGATGTTGACCATCACGAAACGTTCGCCAAGGTTACCAGAAAACGCGCGCAAGCGGATGATATTGGTCTGCAATTGGCGCAGACGGGCGTCGGCCGGAACATTGAGCTCTGTGAACGTCTCGTCCCCCACCTTTCCGGTTGGGCTGATGCCGTGGCGTATCTGGAACCGCTTCACGGCGGCCTCGACGAACGAATCGAACACGGACGAACCGCCGGCCGTCGCGTCCATATCGCCAGAGGCGACGAGCCTCTCGCGAAGCGCTTGGACCGCTTTCGATTTGACGCCAA
Organism: Roseiarcus sp.; assembly: GCA_030153205.1. Lineage (GTDB taxonomy): Bacteria > Pseudomonadota > Alphaproteobacteria > Rhizobiales > Beijerinckiaceae > Roseiarcus. Next base: position 5,235 of record JASLHV010000431.1, read on the forward strand.
TCCGCAATTCCTGGCCAGTCGGCACCGGCTGCCAGCCGCCGCGATCGACGATGCCCTGATATTGCTGGATGGCCGAATCGGTGGCGGCCAGCGTCTCGGGCGACAACACCGGCGTCGTCTCGCGCGCAACAGTCAACCGTTCGGACTGCTCGTATTTCTGCGGCCACTCGGCCTGGTCGGAGAATTGCTGTTGATCCTGCGCAAGGGCGCAGACGCCGGAAAAAGCGGTAAACGAACCCGCCAGCGCGAAGGCCGCTGCGGAAAGAAGCGCGCGGCGTTGAACGCGCGAAATGACATGTTTTGGCATCGTCAGGCGGACCCCGTAAAAAGATGTACAGCCAAAGCGCCATTGGCTGGAAAAATTCGGCGGCCACCCCTCCCGCCGGCCGGCGCAAACGATTTTCTATCGCTTCTTGGTTAAAAGAAAAGCCAAAGTAGATTGGCGACATTATGACTTATCGCGGCTGGAAATGGGTTCTCTGAGGCAATCACGACAAATTGCGCTCTAAGCCTCTGTCTTTAACGATGAAAAAATAGGCGTTGACAGGGCTTCGCGGCTTGGGCCTCGCTGAGAAGGTCAACGAAGGAGTGTTTGCGCCATGGAGATCGTCATTCCTAGCGTTGTCATCGTCGTCCCCGGCGCAACGAATATCGGCCTTTTTCTCGGCGCGGCTTTGGCTCTCCTGCTGATTCCCGGTCCTGCGGTTCTCTATATCGTCGCCCGCTCCGTCGAGCAGGGCCGGCTCGCCGCCTTCGTATCCGACCTTGGCATCCATACGGCGACGCTCGTTCATGTGCTGGCGGCGGTGGTCGGCTTATCGGCGCTGCTCGCCTCATCGGCGCTGGCCTTCGCCGCAGTCAAATATGCCGGCGCGGCCTATCTGATCTGGCTTGGTCTGAAAAAATCTTCGGTCGCGAGGGGGCAACCGAGACCGAGGGAAAACTCGAGCGCTACAGCTATCGGCGCCTTTTCCGCGATGGATTCATCGTCAATCTTCTCAACCCGAAGACGGCGCTGTTCTTCTTTGCCTTTCTGCCGCAATTTGCCGAGGTGAGCCGGGGACATGTGGCGACGCAGATCGCGTTCCTTGGATGCGCGTTCGTCGCGCTAGGCTTTATCACCGACGGTTGTTACGGGCTGTTGGCCAGCGCCATTGGCGGTTGGCTGAAGCGTAACAGCGCCTACCGCCGCCTCGAGCGCTACGTGACCGGCGTTTTGCTGGTCGGGCTTGGCGTCGCGGCGACTGTCGGGGCGGGCGACCACAGGAAATAAACGCGCCACCTAACGCCGCGAGGAATGGACACGCGGATCTCCACATTTTTTCACATGTCTTTAATGTATTTCATTTTAGCATAACTACATTTTCTGTAAGGAATTTTTATTGGTTGAATCCACCGTTCTTACGGCGCCATCGGACGCGCGTCCGAAGCCATTCGTTTTCTCTGGACATCTTACCGGCATCGCCTGGTGGCCTTACGCTGCACAGGTGGCAGGCGCTGGCATCCTTGTGGAACTTCTGAACCTCAGAGGCCTCTCGGTCCTCAACCTTCGTTTTCTCGACATCGTCCCCATCTTTGCGTGCATTGCGATTGCGTGGACGCTGAACGCCTTCCGTGCCGAATTTCGGAGTTTAGCCTTGGTCGCGGAGGCGACGGGTTTTGTGTTTATTTGCCTCTTCACAGGCGCTCTGCTCAGCGAGGCCGCCGCCTTTTACGTTTCCTTTTCGCGATAACATCGCTGAATCGATCGATCTAAGTCTCGGTTACGACCGGCTCTCATTCCTGAGGTTCGTGGACCGCCTGCCGGGCGTTAACGTCGTACTAGGCGCCGCCTATTTGACAATATGGAGCCAAGGCTGCGTAATTCTTGGCGCCCTCGCGCTTGCAGGAGAAAGAAAGCACGTCGAGAAGCTTATAGCTGTGCTTCTCACGTGCTATGTGACGACAATTCTGATTTCTATTTTTTTCCGCTCGCCGGTGTTTTGACGTTATTTCCTCAGGTACGCTTCGAACATATTCAATTAGGCGGCGGCGCAGCGGCGGCGCGCGCGTTGGCGGCTTTACGAAGCGGATCGTTGCGAACGATCGACATGAATCATCTACAGGCGTTGATCTCGATGCCGTCGTTCCATGCGATTGTGGCGGCCGCCTGGTGCTACGCTGCGTGGCCCCTGCGCGCCTCATTCCCCATCGTATGCGCGATCAATCTCGCCATGATCGTTTCAGCGCTTACGGTGGGCTGTCACTATCTTTGCGATGTTGTCGCGGGGGCCTGCGTTGCCGCCGCTTGGATATGGGCGATCGAGAAATTGTATCGAGGCCCCTCTGTGAGACACATGCGTTTAGCCCCTGCGAGTCAGAACAGAAACTGCGATAAACCAGCGGCGGCACTGACGCTTTAGTCTGCAAAAGCGCGCCGGGCGCGATGCGCCCGGCTCATGCCCAGCCCGATCGATCTCAGAGGCGATATTTGATCTGGTCCGTCCAGAAGCGCTCGAGACGCGCGAGCGACTGGTTCATGCGGATGAAGTCTTCGACCGCAACGCCGCCGATCTGTTCGACTGTCATCGCGTGCTTGTCGTAAAGACTCGCAACGATCTTATGCACTTCCTCGCCCTTCTCGGTGAGGCTGATGCGGACCGAACGACGGTCGATCCGAGAACGGGCGTGATGAAGATAGCCCATCTCGACCATTTTCTTGACGTTGTACGAAACATTCGAGCCAAGATAGTAACCACGCGTGCGCAGCTCGCCGGCGGTCAGTTCTTTGTCGCCGATATTATAGAGCAACAACGCTTGAACAGCGTTGACGTCTGAACGCCCGCGACGATCGAACTCGTCTTTAATGACGTCGAGTAGGCGGCGATGTAGCCGCTCGACCATGCCGAGAGCCTCAAGGTAAACTGGAGTAATCTCAGCGATACGTTCGGATCGTCTTGTGGTATCTTCTAGTTTAACTGCGTTCCGCATAGCACACCTGTCTGTTCGACTGCCCGTGATCGATTATTTTGTTCGATCTTACGATGCTAAGAACAGTAACATTTGCCAATGAAGACGAGTTTAAAAGTCAAGATGAATCGAGTGTTTCTTTTTTTCGGTAAATTTGAACTAAATCAAAGAGTTTGTTTACTTTGATAATTCGTTGCTGTGACGCCCCAGAAAATCATCCGCGCTCGCGCGCGGCCATGAAATTCAACACGAAATAGACCACGATAAGGGCAAGATCGAGCGCCACCGCGAGACTGTTTGCTGTGGAAACACGGGCGCCAAGGATGGGGCCCGCAGCTTCGGTCGCGGCGCAAAGCAGCCACAAGACGCCGCCCCATGGCGCGGCGAGCCAGAGGCCCACGGCGGCGACGAGATCAGCCACGGCGAAAAAACATACGGTCGCCGCCATCGGACCCGGCAATTCGAGAACGTTGGCGCTGGATGGATCCGCGCCTAACAGGATCGTCCAATTGAAGAGGCCCTTGGCGATCCACACCACGGCGATCGTACGCATGAACCAGACCAGGGCGACAGTCCACCGCGCCGCTTTTGCGTCTTCCGGCGTCAAAGCGCCGACGTCGGGAATTGCCGGCAAAGGCGCATGCTCGACGAAGCGTGGGGTTACGCTGCTCTCTGGCGCGGCTTCGCTGGTCACTTCGGCGCCGCCTCGAAGATAAGGTCGTCGGCGCCGAGCGGGGCGAAATAGGCGTTGATGTCTTCTGGCGTTACATCGGCATGGGCGGCGGGCCGCCAGGCCGGCCGATTGTCCTTGTCGACGATCACGGCGCGCACGCCCTCGTAGAAATCGTGGCCGTGGCAGATGCGCGAGACAATTCGAAAATCGACTCCCATCGCTTCCTCAAATGACGCCTCCGCGCCGACCTGCATCTGGCGAAGGGCAATCGCCTGACTAGTCGGCGATTTAGCCATCATAGCGGCAAGCGCCCTGCCCGCCAAAGCCGCTCCCTCTTTGGCGGCCGCCTCCAAAGCCGCAAGACAGCCGCTGACAGTCTCGCTGATAAAGCAGCGTTCAATGAGGCCGGCGTCCGAAGCCAGCGACGAGGCGGGCGGCTCTGTCCTGAAGCGTGTCAAAATGTCGTCCGTCGCTTCTTCGCCTTCCAACGCCTTCGCAAGCTCGCCCAATTGCGTGCTGGCGACAAAAGCATGGGCAAGACCGAACGCGATCGCATCGCCGGCGTTGGCGCGCTCCCCCGTCAATGCGAAGTAGCGCCCGACGCGATGAGGAAGCCGCGGCAGGACATAGCTCGCGCCAACATCCGGAAAGAAGCCGATTCCGACCTCCGGCATGGCGAAAACATAGCGCTCGCCCGCGACGATATGCGAGCCGTGCGCCGACAAGCCGACGCCACCGCCCATGACAATACCGTCGATCAGCGAAACATAGGGCTTTGGATAACGCTTGATACGTTGGTTGAGGATATATTCCTGGCGCCAGAACGCGAGCTGCGCGGCATGGTCGCCGGCTTTGCCTTGCTCATAGAGAAGGCGGATATCGCCGCCGGCGCAGAAGGCCCGCCCGCCCGCCCCAGTCACGACGATTCGAGCAATGCTCTTGTCCGCCTCGAATTCGTCAAGAGCCGCGGCGATCGTGCGGACCATGCCCAGATTTAGCGCATTGAGCGCCTTGGGCCGGTTAAGCTCGATCCAGCCTGCGTGTCCGCGGCGTTGGATAATGACCTCGGGTTCGCTCATCGCGTCGCCATCGAGACGCCGGGTGCTAGCGCTAAACGCGATCTAGACGCGTTCGAGGCGGTCGACAATCGCATCGATCGCCTGCGAAACGCTCTCAATCGGCGCCATGCCGTCGACTTCGTGCAGCAATCCCTTCTCGAGGTAATAAGGCGTCACGGCGGCCGTGTCGCGACGATAGGCGTCGAGCCGCGTTTTGAATACTTCGGGATCGTCGTCCTTTCGCGCTGGCTTGCCAGCGGCCTTGGCCTCGTCAGCGCGGCGGATGATGCGTTCAACCAGCTTATCCGGATCGGCCTTCAATTCGATCGCCGCATCGAGGCCGTGCTGCTTTTCCTCGAGAATCGTGTCGAGCGCCTTGGCCTGCGCGACCGTGCGGGGGAAGCCGTCGAGGATGAAGCCGTGATGCGCGTCCGGCTCTTCGACCCGCTGCGCAATAATGCCAACGACGATCTCATCGGGCACCAGGGAGCCCGAATCCATGATCGCCTTGGCCTTGAGACCGATGGGCGTCCCCGCCGCCACGGCCGCCCTGAGCATATCGCCTGTTGAGAGTTGAGGGATCCCGTATTTCTGCACCAGCCGCGTCGCCTGGGTTCCCTTGCCGGAACCAGGCGGCCCGAGCAGGATCAACCTCATTTCTTCCTCCCTCTCAATCGGGCTTTGCGAATCAAGCCTTCGTATTGATGCGCTTGTAAATGTCCATGAATCTGCGCCACCGTGTCCATCGTAACATTGACGACGATCAACAGCGATGTGCCGCCAAAATAGAATGGCAGGCCGGTGTACGAAATCAATAGCTCCGGTATGAGGCAGATCACGGAGAGATAAAGAGCGCCGATCACCGTAATGCGGGTCAAAATCTGATCGATATATTGCGCGGTGCGTTCGCCGGGGCGCACGCCCATGACGAAGCCGCCGTGTTTCTTGAGATTGTCGGCGGTGTCGCTCGGATTAAAGACGGTCGCCGTGTAGAAGAAAGCGAAAAAGACGATCAAGGCGACATAACAAATGATGTAAAGCGGACTGCCGCGCCCGAGCAGCGCTGAGATCGTCGCGATAATTCCGCCGCCACCGCCATTCTGGGCGAAATTCGCCGCCGTCGCCGGCATCAGGAGCAGCGAGGACGCGAAGATCGGCGGAATGACGCCGGCGGTGTTGAGCTTCAAGGGCAGGAATGAACTCTGCCCATCGTACATTTTGTTGCCGACCTGACGCTTGGGGTAGGTGATCGGCACACGCCTCTGCGCCCGCTCCATGAAGACGATGAAGGCGATGACGGCGATCGCCATGAGGACGACGCCGAGCACGAGAGGCGTCGACAGCGAGCCCTGACGACCAAGTTCGAAGGTCTGCACGATAGCTTGCGGCAAGCGAGCCACAATGCCGGCGAAGATGATCAGCGACGAACCATTGCCGACGCCACGCGAGGTAATCTGCTCGCCGAGCCAGACGAGAAACATCGTGCCGCCGGTGAGCGTCACGACCGTCGACAGGCGGAACAGAAGGCCCGGCTCTGAAACAATGCCGGTGCGGCCTTCGAGGCCGACGGCGATCACATAGGCTTGGAACATCGCCAGCACGACGCAGAGCCAGCGCGTGTATTGATTGATGACTTTACGCCCCGCCTCGCCTTCCTTCTTCAAGGTCTCGAGCGACGGAATCACAGAGGTCAGCAGCGAAATGATAATCGATGCCGAGATATACGGCATGATGTTCAGCGCGAAAATCGCCATGCGCTGAACGGCGCCGCCCGAAAACATATTGAAGAGGTCGAGTACGCCCTGCTTCTGGCCGAGGAAGGAGGCCTCGAAAGCGCCGGGATCGATGCCGGGCAGCGGGATATAGGTCCCCAGACGATAGATGACCAAAGCGCCGAGCGTGAACCAAATTCGCTTTTTGAGCTCTTCGGCCTTGGCGAAAGAGCCCCAATTGATATTGGCTGCGAGTTGTTCGGCTGCCGACGCCATCCTAAAGCGCTCCATGCGGCGCTTGGCGCCGGTTCTACATTGCCGGCGTCGGGAGCTCGCTCAGCTCCGCGACCGCCGTTGAGCTATATGGTCGGCGCGCCGGGCTTTGTCATCAGGCCTAAAAAGATCAGGCCTGAGCGACCTCGCTCTCCAGCACTTTCACCTGGCCGCCGGCCTTTTCGATCGCCGCGACCGCACCCTTCGAAGCGCCGAACACTTCGAAGCTGAGTTTGGTCGTGATCTCGCCCTTGGCAAGAATCTTGACGCCGTCACGGGCCCGCGCACAAACGCCCGCGGCCACCAGAGCCTCGATCGTCACAGGGTTGGCTGCGTCGAGCTTGCCGGCGTCGATCGCCGCTTGAACGCGGCCGATATTGACCTCGTTGACGTCGCGCGCCGCTGGATTGACGAAACCGCGCTTCGGCAGGCGGCGATGGAGCGGCATCTGGCCGCCTTCAAAGCCCTTGATGCGCACGCCCGAACGCGCGGTCTGGCCCTTGCCGCCGCGTCCTGACTGCTTGCCCTTGCCTGAGCCAATGCCGCGGCCGACACGGATGCGCGC
>JASLHV010000452.1 GCA_030153205.1 Roseiarcus sp.
GGCTTGATCGACGGCGAGGCTCGCGCGGGCGGCTTCAATGATCGACTGCTGCGCGTCGAGAGCGGCTATCTTATTCGTGATGGCGGCGCGGGCGGCCGCAACGTCGGCGTCAGCCTGTTGCTGCGCGACGCTGAAATCGCGGTCGTCGATTCGGGCCAGCACTTGGCCCGCGCGTACCGGTTGATTGTCTCCGACCAGAACCTCGCCGATGTAGCCTGAGACTTTCGGGGCGATCGTCGTGTTATCAGCTTTGACATAGGCGTCGTCGGTGGAGACCTGGAATTGTCCGACGGTCCAATACCGCCAGCCGAAGTCGGCGGCCCCTGCCACGGCTGCAACGCCCACGCCGACAAGCAGAACTTTCTTCAATGTGGCTCGCAGGGGGCGCTTCTGAGGAGTCGCGATTGACTCGCTCGTCGGGACCGCGGCGGGTGTGGGGACCACAACAGAGGTCGCCTGGGCCATGACGCCCTCGGGGGCAACCGCTTTTTCAGCGGCTAGCTTGCGGGGATGAAAGCTCATCGGTGCGTCCCTTTTCGAACCTCGCCAAGTGGCGGCAATTTAGGAAACTTTGCAGTTTCCAAAATAGGCGCTATATAATCGGCGTCAAGAAGAATTTGGAAAATAGTCATGCGCCAAAATGCAGAGGAGGCATGCCGCGGGCGCGGCCGGCCGCAAATCCGACCCGACGAGGAGACCCGCAACCTGATTGTCGAGGCGGCGCGCCTCGAATTTCAGACAAAGGGTTACGCCGGCGCCTGCGTGGGCGATGTGGCGAAACGAGCCGGCGTGTCCACCAAGACGCTTTATCGGCTGATTCCGAACAAAGCCGATCTCTTCAAGGAGGTCGTCAATGAACGAATCTCGCGGTTCATGGTCGACATTGACGCGGTGGTCGCGGACGCGGGGGCCATGGAGGCCGCCCTCGAGCGGATACTTGTCTCTTATGGGAGACTAACCTTGGAGGCGGCGACGATCGCGTTGACACGTTTGGTCCTGTCGGAGAGCGATCGCTTCCCCGAGATCGCCGCCACCTTCTATGAGTCTGCTATCATGAAGACCGAGAAGGCCATGGAGGCCTGGCTGCGGAGCCAATGCGCGCGGGGGATCATCGCGCTCGAGGACCCGAGAATCGCAACCGAGATGCTGAGAGGCATGATGATTTTCGAACCGCAGCGCGCCGCGATGCTCGGCATGCGCACGCCGCCAAATGATGACGAAATCGTGAAACGCGCAAAGCTTTGCGCCCGGATATTCGTCAACGGCGCCACAGCGAAAGCGACGTCGACCCATCACTGACATCTTCACAAATTTTGAGCGTCGTTTGCAGCCCCTCTCGCCGACGAAGCGAGAGGCGCGGTGACGGACGGGCTGCACAATCCGCAACGCGCGTTCGCGCTGCTGACCATTGCGATCGCGCTCATCATGGCGGTGCTTGACGGCGCTATCGTCAACGTCGCGCTGCCGACAATCGCTAAGGATCTTCACGCACGGCCGGCTGACGCCATTTGGGTCGTCAACGCTTATCAGCTCGCCGTCACCATTTCTCTCCTGCCCTTGGCCTCGCTTGGCGACAGTCTGGGCTATAGCCGCATTTATATGTTCGGACTCGCCGTCTTTACCGCGGCATCCCTTGTCTGCGCCTTATCGCCGTCCCTGTCGCTCCTCACCGCGGCGCGTGTCGCGCAGGGCCTCGGCGCGGCCGGCGTGATGAGCGTCAATATTGCGCTGGTCCGCTTTATCTACCCGAGCAACCTGCTCGGACGCGGCGTCGGCAATACGGCGCTTGTCGTCGCTGTCTCATCGGCGGCTGGCCCCAGCGTCGCCGCGGCGATTCTCGCCGTCGCCTCTTGGCATTGGCTATTTCTCGTCAATGTCCCGCTCGGCGCGTTAGCGGTCGCCATCGGGGCGCGAACCTTGCCGCGAACGCCGGCTTCCGGGCATCGCTTGGACCTAGCCAGCGTCATTCTCAATGCGATCACTTTCGGCTTGTTGATCATTGGGGTCAATCATATCGGCGAAGAGCGCGGCTTCGGTTGGACGCTCGCCGAATTTGCCGGCGCCGCGATCGCGGGCGTTATTTTGGTACGCCGGCAATTTGCGCTTCCAACGCCGCTGTTGCCAATCGATCTGTTGAAAATGCCGATCTTCGCATTGTCCGTGGCGACCTCGATCAATTCCTTCGCGGCGCAGGCTCTTTGCTTTGTGGCCTTGCCCTTCTATTTCGAAGACGCGCTTCATCGTTCTGAAACCGCGACCGGCCTTTTGATGACGCCCTGGCCGCTCGGCACTGCGATTATGGCTCCCATTGCCGGGCGCCTCGCCGACCGCTACGCGCCGGAGAAGCTCAGCAGTCTCGGACTGCTCATTCTGGCGGCCGGGCTGGTCCTCGTTGCGACGCAGCCGAGCGATCCCAGCGCTCTCGACAGCGTCTGGCGACTGGCGATCTGCGGCCTCGGCTTCGGCCTGTTCCAGACGCCTAATAACAAAATCATCGCCTCGAGCGCGCCGCGCGAACGCAGCGGTGGGGCGAGCGGCTTGCAGGCGACCGGGCGTCTTGTCGGGCAATCGCTTGGCGTGGCGACGATGGCCGTGATTTTCGAACTCGCGACCAGTCGCCAGATGGAAGTGGCGATCCTCCTCGCCGCCGCTCTGTCGATCGCCGGCGCGTTCGCGAGCAGCTTTCGTCGTTCAGCGTCTCCACAAAAATAGCCGGCCGGCCGGCGGGGCATTTTGTCTTGCCGCAGAGAGAGAACCCACTAGAATCAAAGCCGAGAAGCGCGCCGTCCAACGAAACGGCGACGCCGGAGGAATGGCCATGGCGAAATTCAGTACGTTTTGCAGGCGCGCGTCGAAGTTTACGGGCGTGAGCAGCGTGGCGCTCGCGTTGACTGTTAATGCGCCAGCCCGTGCGGAAGATCAGGGCGTGCTCAAAATCGGCGTCATTGCCGAGGCGCAGGCTGTCGCGGGCTCCTCCATACCCTCCGCCGCGCAACTTGCCGCCGACGAGATCAACGCCAAGGGCGGGATCGATGGCCGCAAGATCGAGATTGTTTCTTACGACAATCATTCTTCTTCGGCAGAATCCGTCCGCGCCTTTCAGCGCGCGGTGAACGAGGATCACGTCAACGCCGTCATTGCGAGCTATGTCAGCGAGGTCGTGTTGGCGCTCGAGCCTTGGGCAGGACGTCTCAAAACCGTGATGATCACGCCAGGCGCCGCCTCGGACGTCATCACCCAGAACATCGCCAAGGATTACGAGCACAACAAATATACGTTCCACGGCTATCTGACATCAGGCGCGCTTTCGGGCCTGGTCTGTGACGCCGCGAAGGACATGCTCGTCGACGGCCTGAAGATGAAGACGGCCGTGATCATGAGCGAAGACGCTGCGTGGACGACGCCGCTGGACGCCGGCTACATGCAATGCTTGCCGAAGATCGGTTTGCAAGTCCTGGACCACATCCGATTCTCGCCTGACACAACCGATTTCACGCCGATCTTCAACAATATCGAAAGCAAGAAGCCGGATGTGATCATCACTGGCGTTTCCCATGTTGGTGTACAGCCGACGGTGCAATGGAAGAGTCAGGAGGTGCCGATTCCGATGTTCGGCATCGCCTCGCAGGCGACGAATTCGACCTTCTGGAAAGACACGAACGGCGCGACAGAAGGCGTTCTCTACCAAGGCGTGTCCGGCCCCGGCGTCGCCGTGACCGAAAAGACGCTGCCCTTCGTCGACAACTTCCAGAAAAAATTCGGCAACTTCCCTTCGTACGCCGGCTATACCGCCTATGACGACGTCTATATCATTGCCGACGCGTTCCATCGCGCTGGCTCCGCCGACAGCGACAAGCTGGTCACGGCGATGGAGGCGACCGATTATATCGGAACGATCGGCCGGGTGCAGTTCCTACCCAAAGACGACCCGCATGTTCATGGTTTGAAGACCGGCAAGGGCCTCATCACCGGACTTTTCCTGCAGTGGCAGAACGGCGCGCAGGTCAATCTCTGGCCGGCTGAACTCGCCAAGGGCAAGATCGCCTTCCCTTCCTTCATCAAAGTCAAAGCCTCGCTCAACTGAACCATGTCATGTAAGGCCGTCGATCTCTTCGAGGCCTTTCGTGAAGGCGAACGGCGGTGCCTGAACGATGCTCCTCTGGCAAATCCTGATCGACGGCTTCGCCATTTCCTCGCTCTATGCGCTGGGTGCGACGGGCTTCACTTTGATCTTCGGCGTCTCGGGCGTTCTGAACCTATCGCATGGATCGCTGATGGTCGCGGCGGCCGTCGCCGCCTGGGCGCTTGGCGCGAGTTTTGGCGGCAGTTATGTCGGCGCGATCTTCGGCGCGCTTGTCGCGCTGCTTCTGTCGGTCGTGACGTATTTTCTTGTCGTCAGACCCTTGCAGCAAACCAAGAGGATCCGCGAGGAGGAAAAGGAGATCTTTAT
>JASLHV010000460.1 GCA_030153205.1 Roseiarcus sp.
GTGGTTGCGCTGAACAATACTATCTATGGCTTCGCTTCGCTGCCCACGCATTTCGTCTCGCAATCTTATCGACCGGCCCCAAAGCGAAAGCACGAGGCTGCGGACGAGACACGCAGCATGATGGTTCTTCGCGGGCAGATCGTTGGCCGAGACGAAATCGCCGAGGATATTATTGGCTTGGAAATCAAGCCGTCTGATGGAGGTTTGTTTCCAAACTGGTCCGCGGGCGCGCATGTGGATGTCCACGTCCACGAAGGACTGATCCGGCAATATTCATTGACAGGCCAGATACAGAATGATCGCTATACGATTGCGATACAACGGGAACAGCAATCGCGCGGCGGGTCATCTACGATTCATGAAAAATTTGACGTTGGATCGCCTATAACTTTGTCCCATCCTCGCAATCATTTCCTCTTGCACGAAACCGTCTCAAGTCACGTTCTATTCTCGGGCGGGATTGGAATGACGCCGATCCTCGCTATGGCTTGGCGCTTGCACGAGCTGGGAAGAGACTTTATCTGGCATGTGTCCGCCCGCAATCAACGTCGACTGCCCTGGGGTTCGACGCTCGACAGGCTACCCTTTTGGGACAAGGTCCAAGTACATCTGGACGACGGCCCTGCCGTGCAAAAACTCGATATAGCCGAAGCTTTGAGAGCGATTGATCTACAAACTCAACTCTATATTTGCGGCCCACTCGGCTACATGAATTATGTCGTAGAGGGCGCCCTCAAAGCGAGAATTCCGAAAGAAAACATTCACCAAGAACATTTTGCCGCTGAAATTGACGTCAACGGCGACCCGTTTGTCGTCGTCGCCGCGCGGTCAGGTAAACGCTTTGAAGTCTCCGCTCATGAAACAATCGTCGATGCGGCGTTCCGAGCTGGAATCACCGTGGAAACGGCTTGTCGCAACGGCGTTTGCGGTACCTGCCTTACGAACGTGATCGAGGGCCGGCCGGATCATCGGGACATGGTTCTGACGGCGGTCGAGAAGGCAGAAAATAATCGCATCGCCGTATGCTGCTCACGTTCGCAAAGCCGAAAAATCATTCTCGATCTTTAGCGACGACGTGGGGGCCGTCACTGCGGCGAGCGTTGAACATATCCAAGTTCCGTCATAGGAACCGATCCGGGTTAGGCCGCGGCGACTACCAGCCGTCTACCTATCGTTAGCCTCTCCACTCTCCGCGAGAAAGGATACAAGCTCCGGAACCATTCTTTGGCCTACCCCGGCCTCGACCGCGCCGGAATAGGTCGCAGCAACAGCGTCAGCTATCTCGCGCGCAGCATTTGTCTCCTGCGCCATCTCTCTGTAGTAGTTAATGTCCTTTAGAGCATTGGCAATGAAGAACTGCAGCGCTGATGCGTCTTTGGACAAAATATAGGGTTTGAGCCGCTCCAACGCGACGCCGCCTCCGCCGCCAGAGGCCAGTACGTCCACGAAGGCTTTTGTAGAGACCTCCGCGCGCTGCGCGCAGGCCGCCGCTTCAGCAAGCAATGTCATAAAGCCAATAGACACATAATTGTGCAGCAGCTTCATCTTGTGTCCCGCGCCTATCGCGCCGACGACGTCGATGTTTTCCGCGAAACAAGAGAGAATAGGACGAACTTCTTCAATTGTTTCGACGGCGCCGCCGACCAGCAAATTCAATCTTCCTTCATGAGCGTGCTGCGCTGTTCGCGTCATCGGCGCGTCGATAAAACGTCCGCCGCTCGCTTTCACCAAAGCCGCCATGCGAATAGTGGAGCCGGGAATTGCGGTCGAGCAATCAACGACAACGGCGCCCGGCTTCAATCCCGACAAAACGCCGCTCTCCGACGTTACGACGTCCTCGACTTGCTTTGTTCCGGTAACACAAAGGATCACAACGTCAGCCTCGCGAGCGACCTCGGCGGCCGTGGCCCGCGTAGCAACTCCAAGCGTCAGCAATTCATCAAGCGGACGGTTGCCTTCATGATTCATGATCGTCAGCTTGTACCCGTGTTTGAGCACGTTTCGCGCAATGCCATGTCCCATCAGGCCAACGCCGATAAGGCCAACCGCCTGTTTCATCGCCATTCCCCCGTATCTCGGCAAAAGGATATTCAGGCTTTCTCCGTCGGCGGGATCTTCTCTTCGAGAAGCCTCACCATGGCAAGAAGCACGCGATTGACCGGCGTCGATACGCCGCAAGCTTGGCCGGTTCTGACAACACAGCCGTTAAGGTGACCGATCTCGCTCCGCCGGCCGCGCGCCAGATCTTGCGCCGTGGAGGACAATTGGTTCGGCATCAATTCCGCAAGTCCGAGAACTGTATTGAAGATGTCATCGGGAAGGCGCACGTTTTGTTGCGCGGCGACAGCGAGACATTCCGCAACGACGTCGCGCATCACGTCGCGCACGCCCTCGACCGCCGTCATTCGGCCGTAAGACAATTGCCCGATGGCGGAGATGGCGTTGTAGGCGCAATTCACAGCCAGCTTCGCCCAAAGTTCGCCGATCACATTCTCTGAGACCTCAGTCGGAACGCCTGCCGCGGTAAAGGCGCTCGCAAAATCCGGGCTCGATCGCGATTGGCCCAAGACGAGGTCGCCTCGACCATGGTGTTTGACATGGCCGGCGCCGGCCATTTCGACGGCGACATAAACGGCTGCGGGCGTGACGGGACGGCCCAAGACGGTTTCGAGGCGCGCGGCATTGTCGACGCCGTTTTGCAGGCTGATCACGGCCGTCTCTGGACCCAAGTACGGAGCGATTTCTTTGCCGGCTTGCAGCGTGTCGTCCGACTTGACGCAGAAAAGGACAAGGTCGACGCCTTTGACGCCGTCCGCTTCGGTCGTCGCTTCGACACGCAGGACTTCCGAAAAGGAAGACGTCTCCAGCACCAAGCCATTCGTCCTCATGGCCTCAACATGCGCGGGGCGGCCGATCATTGTGACGCGGTGTCCGGCGCGGGCGAGCATGGCTCCGTAGTAGCAACCCACTGCTCCCGCCCCCATAACCGCGATCTTACTCACTGAAGCCTTCTCCCTTTGTCTTCGAGGGTTAGCGTTCGATGCAATCGGAAGATTAGCGCACTGCCGCGTACGTAAGCCGCTCTTCGGTCGCCTCGTTGGCTCGGATCTCCTCCACGATCTTTCCTCTTTTCGCAACAAGGTTCCGGTCCGCAACGGACATGAGTTTGGAAAGGTAAGAAGAAATCACCAAGACGGCCATACCCGGAACGCGGCACAGGGACGATGTCGCATGCCGCCGGCGGCAAAACTGCGGTCAACCAAGCTCCTCGACTGGACGACGATCGAGCGACTTCGGGAGGTTCTGGCGGGGAAGCTCGTCCTGAAGGGCGTCTTGGCCCCTGAGGACGCGGGTCCGCGTCGTGTCCCGCGGGCGTCGAGGGCCTTGTGATTTCGAACCACGGCGGTCGGGAGAGAGATGCGGCCCCGGCCACAACCATGCGCTTGAAAACCGGGGAACGAGAACGGCGCTGCGCGCTTTTCTTAAGCGTCAACCTCGCGATTGGAGCGCCGAATGTGGGACCTCGGCTATTACCTCAAAGACCTGTTTCTCTTCTTCTGGCCGGCTCTCATCGTTTGCGCCGCCATCGGCGCGATCGCATCCGGGAAAGATCGAAGGGTGTTTGGATCGCTTATTGGCGTCGTCGGCGGCCTGGCCCTAGGACTTGTTCTTATGCTGACCGGACCACCGCCCGGCAGGCCGTGAGTCTCTTAGAGGCCTTAGGCGTCTCGGACATAAAGAATCGGCGCGCTCAAGAGATCAGCCCATGCGGTCGCAGCATGGATAGCCGCCTCCGGGCTATCGAAGCCAGATGGAGCCACCGAGGCGTCAACCGCCTTTCCGTTTTGCCGGCCCGTGATGAAATAGAGCCCGGAACGCTTCTCGACCATAACCCAAGCGTTGCCTATCGGCTCATCTTCCTCGCTCTTAAGGTTGCGAACCTCAACCATGCCTGCCCCCTCGCCTTCCCATCATCGAGATAGGTCAATTCGTCCTCAGAATAAAGTCTAGCTCTTCCTTGCGCTGCGCGGGGGCATATTTACCCCTCTCAAGCAATGGTCTCAATATACTGATATTATTTGAATTATCCTCGGGGTGCAAAAGCTTTAAGCAACGGCGGTCTAATCTAGTACTTTAAACAGGCTTCTGCCGCCTGGTATTTAAAAATCAATTGTTTACCTGCGATGCCTCTACAACTAAATGAGGCGCGCACCGCATCACCCTCACCAATGTTTGAAAACCGTCCGCCTTAGACCGCGTGGGGACGGTTTTCAAGACGGCGCGGGTTCGGTTAGCGTGCGCGCGCCGCGGGGGGATAGGACATGACCTTTTCTCGAATTTTCGCCCAGGTTGTTGCGTTGATTGGTTCAGTGATGGTGTCGGTTCGGCGGATGCGCGACGGCGCCCATCCACAGGCTCTTGGGGGCGCGCCGTCGATTCCGACCGCAAAGCCGCAAGGCATGCTGCCGACGCTCA
>JASLHV010000077.1 GCA_030153205.1 Roseiarcus sp.
CGGACGTGGTCGATGCAGAATGTGAAATATTGCCCTTCGCGATCACGCCCCATCGGCGCGCGATAGAGCCCGCGACTTTCGCAGCCGGGGTGATCGCAACGCGTAACCGTAGGCTCCGGCTCACGCGGCGCGGGCTTCACCCGTATCCGATCGAAGAGGCGCGAATTGAGATTCATTCTGCGGACCTTAAGAGTCGACTCGCCGACCGGCAAGCCTCAGAGATGTTGATCGCAACGAGATAAAATTGACGTGAAAATCATGCGACAAGACTCCTCTTCTTCCCGGCGCGATCAGCCGGCGACATTCGCAGAACGGATGAGATCAAAGCTCGAGGCCGCGCTCGCGCCCGAACGATTGGAGATCGAAGACCAATCCCATCTTCACGCCGGCCATTCTGGCGCGCGACCTGGCGGTCAGACCCATTTCCGCATCAAAGTGGCGTCGCCGCGCTTCATAGGCAAGGGGCGGGTTGAACGTCATCGCATGGTCTATGCGCTCCTTGCCGATGAAATCGCTGACGGCGTCCACGCGATCGCTATTCACGCTCAAGCGCCGGGCGAAGATTGACTGAATCTGCTGTCTTTGGCCCCTATTCTTTCGCGTTGACTGATGACGAGGCGCGGATCGCGGCCTCACGCATCGCTCTTCGTTCGAGTCTTGCGCGACATTTCGAGCGCGATTATGTCGCGCCGCTCGTCGTCTTCGTTTTATTTCTCGTCTTCATCGCTATTCTCGCTTTCAGCGGATTGATGAATCGCCGACTGGCGGAAGCGGGGCTGCTCGTTGGCGCGATCGTTTTTCTCGCAGTGCGCTTTTTAGCCCATTGGCGATTGCGTAGCGCGCAGCGTGTTAGTCAGGCGATGCTCGCGCAGATCGTTGCGCTTAAGGATATTCGTCTGTTCCTCGACGAGGAAGGTTTGATATTCGACGCTTCGACCCTCGAGACGAAGCGGCGCTTGTTTGATCATATGTCGGAAGCCGAAGACGCCGGGGGCCTCATCTACCTTTGGCGACGCGACAATGGAGACGCCCCGATGGTCGTCCCAACGCGAATCTTCGCTGACGCCGACGAGACGCAGCGCTTCCTTGCCTTCATTCGCGCGAAAATCGCCGTGCGCTAGTTCTACTGAGTGGCTTTGCCGTTTGCCTGCATCGCGGCCAGCGTCACAAGAGGCGGCACATGCGCCGGCGTCAGCGACGCCTGCGGTTTGGCGGCGGCGGGCGCGACGCTCGCCGCGGCATTGACGTTGCGACGCGGCGGCAAGGGCACATCGGTCGGCACCGGCTGGGCCGGCTCATAGACTTTAACGTCATTTGCCGGGGTCTCATTCGAGCCAAAGCTCAACCACTTCTTGACCACCGCTCCACCGCCGAGCACGCTCGACAAGGGCGATCCGCCCGAAGCCGAAGCCGTCTCGGTCGACGGAGCAGACGGCGGCTGAGGCTGAGGCGCGGCGGCCGCGGCAACGGGCGCTTTGGCGACCTGGCTCGCGGTCTGCGCGGGCGTAGGCTTGGCCGTCACCGCCGAAGCGCGGGCAGCGTCGGCTTCCGCGACTTTGACCACTGCCGGAAGCGGCTGGCCATGCTCGTCGATGACGACTTCCGCCGGACCGGTCATCAGAGCGTCGGGATCGCTGACGTCGGTAATCGAAGGCTGGCCGCGAAACTGCGCGTTTTGGCCGCCATCGGCATAGACGAGTTTGATCGGCTTTACGCCTTCCTTGACGAGTTCTGCGACTTGCGCCTCGTCATGCGCCTGTTTCTCGGCCACCGCGGCCTCCACAGCGTCATCGCGCTTGAGCGCGGGGCACGGCGCCGAAGCCTCCATCGAGCCTCGTTCGGCCGTGGCGTCGAACACATAGCGCTTGCCGCAGACGCCGACGACCGGCTCGGCCTTCGTCACTTCGAAATGATCGGCCCCGACCTTGAGCTGCTTCCAAAAATCGATGTTCGGATCGTAGCGATGCTTGGCGAAATTCTCCGCCGTCATATGGAAAGGATAGGACTGCATCTGGATCGCGTGCTGGCCGCCGTTGAAGGCTTCGCGCGCAATCGCGTAGATCTCGGCGATCTGCTTGTCGGTCATCGAGAAGCAGCCCGCGGACGAGCAAACGCCGTGCACCATGATATTGCCGCCGCTACGTCCGAAAGCGCGATCATAAGCGTTGGGATAGCCGACATTGAAGGAGAGATAGTAGTTCGAGTTCGGGTTCATTTGGCCCGGGGCGATCGTATAGAATCCCTCCGGCACCTGCATGTCGCCTTCTCGGGTCTTCGGACCGAGCTGACCTGACCAGCGGCACATCGGGAACGTCTTCAGAAGCGTGTAGCGCCCGTCAGACTTCATCTTCCAAATTTCGAGCTCCGCCTCTTTCTTGTAAGTGCGGATCAGGACAGGCGCCGTAGGCGTGGTGTCCTTCTGCTCCATCAGCGCAATCGTATCGGCGGGAATCGGCCGCAACGAACGGCCGGAGCCGCCCGCAACTTGGTAGTCGTCGCAAGCTGTCAACACCGCCGCCGCTGACACCGTCAACGCCAAAGCAAATAGCTTTGAGCCCCAAGCGCTTTTCTTCATTCTTCGCTTCCGATGCCCGCTCGCCGCCTGTCGAGGAGGACGGCGTAACCGAATTATTAAGAGGCTTATCCTTTCTGAGAGCTTACCGCAAACAGGCGCCGTGTTGAAGCGTGGTTAGCAAAACGTTACCGGCGGAAGCCGTTCAGGCCTTGCGGCCGATGCTCAGGAATTTGGCGGCGCGAGCCTCGCGCAATTGATCGGCGGACAAATTACCCAGTTGAGCGAGTGCGCCCGAGATGGCCTCGCCCGTCGCCGCAATTGCGGCGGCTGGATCGCGATGCGCGCCGCCGACCGGCTCGGCGATGATTCCGTCAACAATTCCAAATTTTAGCAGATCCTGCGCGGTGATTTTCATCGTCGCGGCGGCGTCCTGCGCTCGCGCGCTGTCGCGCCAGAGAATCGAGGCCGAGGCCTCCGGCGAGGCCACCGTATAAACCGAATGCTCCAGCATCAGCACCTTATTGGCGGTGGCGATGGCGACCGCGCCGCCCGAGCCGCCTTCGCCAAGGATGACGGCGACATTGGGGACGCCAAGCTGCAGGCACATGTCGGTCGACCGGGCGATCGCCTCGGCTTGGCCCCGCTCCTCCGCGTCAATGCCGGGAAAAGCGCCGGCGGTGTCGACCAAGGCCAGGACCGGCAGATTGAACCGGTTCGCGAGTTCCATCAGGCGGACCGCCTTGCGGTATCCCTCTGGCCGGGCCATGCCGAAATTGTGTCGCAGCCGGCTTTCGGTATCGTCACCCTTTTCCTGGCCGATCACGCAGACGGAATGGCCGCGGAATCGCCCAAGTCCGCCGACAATCGCCTCGTCGTCGGCGAATTTGCGGTCGCCGGCCAGCGGGGTGAAGTCCTCGATCAGCCCCTTCACGTAGTCGAGAAAATGAGGGCGCCCCTGCACGCGAGCGACCATTGTCTTCTGCCAGGGCGTCAGCGCCGCATAGAGATCGGCCAAAGCCTTGGCGGAGCGCGCCTCGAGCCGGCTGATTTCTTCCTGAATCGCGGGCGAATCGCCTTTGGCGGCCAGTGCGCGCAATTCATCGATTCGGGCGTCGATGTCCGCAACCGGCTGTTCGAAACTCAAATAACTGCGCAGCGTTCGTCTCCAGACGTTTCGACAGGTTGCTACTATCAGATTTTGTCGTTAAAATTCAGAGAGTTGATGTCACAGATGGTCGCCTACTGTCTCCTGTCTGTTCCATCGAAAAGCGGGCAAAAACCGTGCAAAAACTGCTCACCGACATCACCATCCGGCAGCTATCCGCCGGCACTTACTTGACACCAAAACTCCGGCTTTCGGCATCCGAATAGGGAAGAACCGCAGGACGTGGTTTGTGCTCAAAGGCCCTACTCGCGCAAAAATCACCCTCGGCCACTATCCGTCAATCTCTCTCCAAGACGCCCGTAAGAAGGCCATAATCGCCCT
>JASLHV010000129.1 GCA_030153205.1 Roseiarcus sp.
CCGGACAAAGCGTATTGAACCGCCAACTGTTGCGTGTCGAAGACGAGACCGCGATCGACGGAGAGATCCGGCCTGCCGAGCGAGCGTATCAGCATTTCCCAGAAGAAATGTCGCGGCCGGTCTTCGACCTTCAAATGGAGCAGATCGCAGGACGCGATGAGCCGCGTCGGATCGGCGCGATCGAAGCCCTGAAGCAATTTGGGACTGCAGAGGATGGTCGAGCGAACCATCCAGAGGAGATCGAGAATGGAATCGGTAACGCGCGGTTCTGAGTAAACGATCGCGATGTCGATATCGCCATCGACTTCGGCGCCGGTCGTCGGCTTTGAGACGATCTCCAGCGTGATGCTTGGATGTTCGGCGCGGAAGTCGCGCAAAATCGGAATCGCCAGGCGATGGGCGAAAGTCGTCGGCAGAGCGACTTTGAGCACGCGCTTCGGCCGGCCTTTCTCCTTGATAACTTCGCTGAGCGCTTGGTCGATACGATCGAAGGATTTCGACACTGCCGGCAGAATGTGTCGACCGGCTTCGGTCAGGACCAATTGCTGCGGCCGCCGCTCGAATAGCGTCACCCCGAGAAAGTTCTCGAGAACGATGACATGGCGGCTTACTGCGCTTTGCGCCACCGTCAGGCTGTTGGCGGCTGCTGTGAAGCTGAGATGCTGCCCTGCGGCTTCGAAAGCGCGCAACGCATTGAGCGGCAGCCATTTACGATCCATCGTCGCCCCCTCGAGACGACGCGCGATTGGACTTCTCCAACGAAACCTATCCTATGCGCGTTTTCGCGAGCCTTTCATCGTTAAGTGCATAGCCCATACCAGGCTTCTCCGTAAGCACGATATTTCCGTCTGCGCTGATCTTCAAGGGTTCATCCATCATGTAATCACGACGATCCACATCCCATTCGGGCGGATCGTAAGGAAATTCGACGAAAGGCGCATCAGCGACGCCAGCCGTCAGATGTGCATTGGCGACGACGCCGACGCCATTAGTCCAAGTATGAGGCGTGAAGACGAGATTATGCTCCTGCGCCATGTGCGCCACGCGGCGAAGACCGGTCAGGCCGCCGACCAAGGCGGCGTCTGGCTGCAAGACGTCGAGGCAGCCCTCATCGATGAGGTCGCGGAACTCGTATAGTTCTCGGGTCATTTCGCCGCCGGCGATACGCAAGTCGGTCATGTCGCGAAGGCGCCGCATGCCTTCGCGATCGCCACGATGCAGCGGCTCCTCCATCCAGTAGACGCCGAGACGCTCCAATTCGCGGGCGACTTTCACAGCGTCCTTCAACGACCACGGGGCGTAAGTATCCCAGGACATGCGCCAGCCTTGATTGCAATCAACCATGAGTTCGAGACGATCGCCGACGCGCGCGCGAACCGTTTCCAACGCTTTGATGTCGGCGCGCCAGTCGCCGCGATGAAAGCGGATTTTTAAGGCCGGAAAACCCTTCTCAATGTAAGCCTCCGCGGCGTCGGCGAGCTGCGCCGGACCGCGCAATGTCCCAGAGGACGCATAGGCTCTAACGCGATCGGAAAGGCCGCCGATGAGCTTCCAACACGGCTGGCCCGTGATCTTGCCGGCGAGATCCCAGAGCGCGATATCGAGTGGCCAACAGCGTCCCCAGTGAAAACTGATGTTGTTAAGAATGCGCCAGTGACGTTCGATGGCCAAGGCGTCTTGACCGATGAAGAGATGCTCATGGCCTTCGAAGCCAAGCATCATGTCGCCCGACCCAACGCCGGTTACGCCAAGATCGGTATGGACCCGCACGATCGCCGCATCCCAAAACGTCCGCGGCTTGGTGTCCCAACTGGCGTTGAAGGGCGGATCGAAATGATGGCGATGACGGGTGATCTCGATCGCAGTGATGATCGCTTTGGGAGCTTGCGCGAATGGTTTCAAGGGTTCGATCAAGGTAAGCTCCGATCTCGATATGGGGGGAGATCAAGCGATCGCGAGAACGGCTTTCGCGAGCGACAGCAAATCGGCGTCGTTTGATTCGCGTCGGTTCGAGGCGCGCATCGCGGCGTTTTCTGGTCGCGCCGTCTGCTCAGCAAGTTTAGCGGCCGAGACGCCGGCGAATTCTTCCGCGATAGAAAGCTTCATACCACTCGCACGAAGAAGCTTTTCATAGGCTGCGATAAACCCGGCGCCGCTCGGCGCGCCGCCAAGGTCGACGGCGCAAGCGGCGAAAGCATTATTGCCATCGATATTCCAAGGCAAGCTCGCCAACATCGCGACGCCCACCGCGCGACCGTGATGAATGGGACGCAGCGAGCCCAGCGCATGCCCGAGCGCGTGGGCGATGGCGGTGCCGCAATTGTCGATCGCAACGCCGCCGTAAGCCGCCGCCCATTGCAGCGCTTCGCGCGACGCGAGGTCGCGGGGTTGTTCCACGGCGCGCGTCAGGTAACGGCCGACGAGCCGTATCGCTTCATGCGCGAACAAACCAGCGGCGGAATTGGAATTGCGATTGGTCGCTGCTTCGACGGCATGAACAAGAGCGTCAACGCCGGTCGCCGCGGTCAATGGAGCGGGAAGGCTCATCGTGAGCTCGGGGTCGAGGATGACTTCGTCAGCCTTGATCTCATCGCCCCAGAGCCAGACTTTAGCATGATCGTCTCGGGTGAGAATCGCCGTGCGCGTCGTCTCGGAGCCGGTGCCGGACGTCGTCGGCAGGCATATCTTCGTCAAGCCGCGCGCCGGCAAGGGATTGGCGGCAAGCGCGTAATGGCCCGCTGAATAAGTATCGAGCGCAATGGCCGCAACAGCCTTACCGAGATCGAGCGCTGAGCCGCCGCCGAGACAGACAACGACATTCGTCTTTTCGCGACGGGCGATCTCCGCCGCGGCGTCGGCTTGCGCCACGGTCGGATCGCTTTGGAAAGAGTCGAAAGCGGTGAGAGATACGCCGCTCCTTTGCAATTTACCGGCGATCTCCTCGATCAGGCCGGTGGATTTCAAACCGGGATCGGCGACAAGCAGAGCGTGCGGCTTGCCTTCTGCGCCAACGAGGGCGGCGATCTTGTCACGCGCGCCGACGCCGGCGGTGATCCGGGGAATGCGCGCGAGTTCGTAAACGCTCATTGGCGAGGACTCGTGAGAGTGAAGGGTTTTAGAGAAGCGGGGGTTGATCGTGACCCGATAAGAAGGTGGGCACAATCTCTCGCCGTCACGCGACGCGGAACCGTTTTTTGAAGATGCGCCAATCGCAAATTGTCATGGCCCGCATAGGCCAGCCATTATGTTACATTCTAATGAATTTCAGGCTCTGCGAGAACATCGCCGCGCAGTAGAAAATCAAAGTCGCAACCTTCGTCGGCCTGGCCAATCGATTTGGCGAAGAGCGCGCCAAAGCCGCGCGAGAGGCGCGGCGGCCGCGGCGCGAAAGCGGCCTCGCGCCGCGCGAGTTCGTGGTCGGCGACGTCCAGCGTCAGACTGCGCTGGTCGACATCGACGGCGATCATGTCGCCAGTCTTGGCGAAGGCCAGCGGGCCGCCGACATAGGCCTCGGGCGCGACATGAAGAACGCAGGCGCCATAGCTGGTGCCGCTCATGCGCGCATCTGAAATGCGCAGCATGTCGCGCACGCCTTCGCGCACAAGCTTCTTGGGGATCGGCAACATGCCCCATTCCGGCATGCCCGGCGCGCCCTGCGGGCCGGCGTTTTGGAGCACCAGCACATGATCCGGCGTCACGGCGAGATCGTCGCGCTCCACCGCTTTGGCCATCTCGTCATAACTTGCAAAGACGAGGGCCGGACCGCGGTGACGACGCAGGCGCTCCTCCGCCGCCGCCGGCTTCATTACCGCGCCGCGCGGCGCGAGATTGCCGGTGAGCACCGCGAGCCCGTCGCTACCTGCGACGGGATCATTCAGCGGTCGTACCACTTCATCGCGCCAGACTTTCGCCCCGGCGATATTGTCGGCCAGCGTATGACCATTCACGGTCGTCTGTTGAAGATCGACGAGCGGGGCGAGTGTCGCGAGGAACGCGCTAAGGCCGCCGGCGTACCAAAAATCCTCCATGAGGAATTGCCCGGTCGGCCTGATATTGGCGATCACCGGCGTGCGGCGGGCGATATCGTCAAAGCGTTTCAGATCGAGCGCGACGCCGGCGCGCCGCGCGAGCGCGACAAGATGAATGATGGCGTTGGTCGAACCGCCCAGCGCCATCAAGGCTGCTATGGCGTTGTCGAACGAGGCGGCGGTTAGAATGTCGGAAGGTTTCAAATCCTCGAACACCATTTCGACAGCGCGCCGTCCCGTCTCCGCAGCCATGCGCGTATGCGCGGAATCGGCGGCGGGAATCGAAGAGGCGTTGGGCAGCGTCATCCCTAAGACTTCGGCAAGCGCCGTCATCGTCGCGGCCGTGCCCATCGTCATGCAGACGCCATAGGAGCGCGCGATCCCGGCTTCCATTTCACGCCAATCGTCATCGCTGATCCGACCGGCGCGTTTCTCGTCCCAGTATTTCCAGACGTCCGAGCCGCTGCCGAGACTCTGACCGCGATAAGCGCCGCGGAGCATCGGGCCAGCCGGCATGAAAATCGCCGGCAGATTGGCGCTGATAGCGCCCATCAACAAAGCCGGCGTTGTCTTGTCGCAGCCACCCATCAACACAACGCCGTCGACCGGATGCGAGCGGATCAATTCCTCCGTCTCCATCGCCAGGAAATTGCGATAGAGCATAGTCGAAGGCTTTACGAATGTTTCCGAGAGCGACATGGCGGGTAGCTCGATCGGAAAACCGCCGGCTTGCAGCACGCCGCGTTTGACGTCCTCGACGCGCGCCCTGAAATGGGCGTGACAGGGATTGATGTCGCTCCATGTATTGATGATGGCGACGACCGGCTTGCCGGCGAAATCCGCAGCGTCGTACCCCATTTGCAGCATGCGCGACCGATGACCGAATGAGCGAAGGTCCTGCGGTCCAAACCAACGGAAACTGCGCAAATCTTCCGGGCGTTTTCTCGGCTTTTTCATGGGGTCTCCGGCGCGGCGCGCTCTTTGCCGCCGACAATGTCAACTTATCACGCCGAAAGCTGACGCCGAAACACGGCTAAGGCCGCTCCGCTTTCAAAGCCGCGATGATCGCGCGCGCCCGGGTGGAGGAAAATACAGTGTCGACGTCGCTGGAAAGCCTGCGTCGCCAATTCGGTCGTTCCCTGTCGGTGCCGGGAAGATTGGTGGCGATCGTCTCGCCAGCGAGGTCATCGATCTGAGCCAAGGCGACCACAGAGGGCGTGCGGGCGACGAAGGCATAGATGGCCGCCGCAAGCGCATCAGGCGCCGGCACATCCTCGTCCGGCAGCGCCGCGAGAAGCCCGGCGTCCACAAGAGCGGCGATGAGCGCGCGTTTTTCCTCGCGCCGCTCGTCCATCCGCTGTTGCTCGTCTTCGTCTTTGAGGAAACCCAGGGCTTTTCGTTCGGCGATGTCGGCGCCGATCCACCATCCCGCCACTGTCGGCAAATCATGCGTCGAAGCACAGGCGACCGCGAGAGCAGGATAAGTGTTCGGCTTGCGGAAGCCTTTACCGTCAGCCTCGAACCAAAGGACGCGCGTTCCGAGAATATCCGCTTCGGTCAGCTTCTCGCGAAGGCCCTCCGGCACCGTGCCGAGATCTTCGCCGACGACGATGCACTGCGCGCGATCGCTCTCCAATGCGACGAGCCCGATGAGGTCATCGAGCGGATATTTGATATAGGCGCCTTCGGCCGGCTTTGCGCCATTGGGCACGAGGAACAGACGCGCCAATCCCATGGCGTGATCGATGCGCAACAGCCCGGCATGGCGCATGTTGGCGGCATAGAGTCCGGTAAAGCCGCGCCAATTATCTCGCGCCATCGCGACCGGATCGAGCGCTGGCAAATGCCAGATTTGTCCCTCGCGTGAAAATGGATCGGGCGGCGCGCCGACGGAGACGCCGTCGGCGAGTTCGCCCGCGCGAGCCCAAGCTTCCGCGCCATCGGGCGCGGCGCCGATGGCGAGATCGCGATAGAGCCCCAGGCTGAGACCGCCTGCCTTTGCGCGCGCGGCGGCGCCGGCGAGCTGCCGGTCCGCGAGCCATTGGAGGAACAAGGCGTAATCGACTCGCCCGCGAAGAATGCCCGCGATTGCGGCGAGCGACGCGGGAGCGCCGTTACGCAAATCGTCCGGCCAAAGCCGCCAGTCTGCGCTGTGACGATTTTCCGCAATCGCCTGAAAACAGGCGAAGCGCCATAAAGCGTCGCCGCCGCTTGCAACGAAACGGTCGTACTCGGCAAAGAGCGGATCGCCTGGTTTCTCTCGACGCGCCTTTTCGAAGGCGGCGAAACGGGCTTCGAGCAGCGCGCTCTTCAAGCGCCATACACGCGGATAGTCGATCGTATGGGCCGAGGAGGTTTCGGCGATTTCTTTGGAATGCTCCAGAGCGCGTTCAACGAAATTAGCGTCGCTCGGCAAGGAAAGGCCGTCGAGAACGTCGATATGGATTGGATCGAGAAAGCGTCGGTCCGAAGGATGATAAGGGCTGGCCCGCTCGCGATCTCCGGAAAAGAGCATATGAAGCGGATTGAGACCGAGCGCCGCCGCGCCAGCCGCTCCGGCCGCGGCGCCTAACCGACCCAAGGTCGAAAAATCGCCGACGCCCTGATCGCCCACACGCCGCTGCGCATAGAGTTGAGCGCTGATCCCGAACACCCGGCGGCGCGCGTTCTCAGGCAAATAGGCCTTGCGCGGCGCGATCGTCAGCGCGCAAGTCGTCTCGCCCGCCCTCACTTTGTGCAGGCCAATCGGCAGCGCCGGCAATGACAGTCTTCGCTCGACAATTTCGCCGCCGTCTTCGAGCAACGCGCCAGTCTCAGCGGCGGTTTCTGTCTTAATGACGATCTCTCGCCCATCTTCGCAGGCGATAATAACGTCGTCGATATTCTGCGCCTTCGCATCACGGCGGAGTCGTACCGAAGCGGCCTCGCCTTGACGCGCCACCATATAGAAGGGCAGGGCGCGTCGGTCGCGTTCTTCAATCAGGCGCTGAAGACTGTCGCGCGCTTCGCCATCGGTCGCGGCAGGCAGCCGAAGCGCTTGGAGCAAGGCGAGCTTGGTCTCGCGGCTGACGATCGTTCGCTCGCCGCTGATACTCCACCATTCCTCGGCGATGCCGACGGCGTCAGCCAATTTGTTGACCAGCGCCGCGTCGCTCGCCCGCGCAGCGCGTGTCGCCGGCGACATCATCTCTTCGCCGATGATGAATGTCGCGCGCGGCGGGCAGACGAGTTTTTCTTCAGATGCGACGTCCCTTGTTGTCGCGTCGGCGGATGCCGAATCGAGGAGGACGCGCCATGCCATGCCGTCTCGTGGCACAGGCAGCGCGACGCGCGCCTCATCGTTGCCCCGGTTGAAGACGATCGTGACGCGATCGTCCGCGCCTTTCACGGCGGGCGCTGTGAGCACGACGACGAGAACGCGGCCTTCCGGCTCTTCCCATTGCTGCGCCGACCGCAAGGGTCCATCGGCATCCCGCCATTCCACGTCGGCGAGACCCGTCGCATCGAAAGCTTCGCCTTTGAGGAATGCGTCACGGGAGAGCGCGGCGTGATCGCGCCGCAGCGCGATCAAACGCCGGGTGAAATCGATCAAGTCGGCGTCGGCCTTGCGCCAGTCGATCCATGAGATCGCGTTGTTCTGCGCATAGGCGTTGTTGTTGCCGCCTTGGCTGTGGCCGAGTTCGGCGCCCATGGACAGCATCGGCGCGCCGCGCGAGATGAAAAGCAGGCAAAGCAGATTGCGCATGTCGCGCTTACGCGCTGCGTTGATCTTCGGGTCGCCGCTTGGTCCCTCGACGCCATTGTTCCAGGAATGGTTGTCGTTCGAACCGTCGCGATTTTGCTCGCCATTCGCTTCGTTGTGCTTGTTATCGAAAGAGACGAGATCGGCCAGAGTGAAGCCGTCATGCGCGGTGATGAAATTCACGCTTGTCGTCGGCCCCGCAGCTTGCCGGAAAATATCGCGCGATCCGGCAATACGCGTCGCGATCTCGCCGCGCATGGAGCGATCGCCGCGCCAAAAGCGCCGCGCTGCATCGCGATAACGATCGTTCCATTCGCTCCAACCGGCCGGGAAGTCACCGAGTTGGTAGCCGCCAGGGCCGATGTCCCAGGGTTCGGCGATGAGCTTGGCTTTGCCGAGAACGGGATCCTTGGCGATGGCCTGAAAAAGCGGGGCCTGCGGGTCAAAGCCGTTGTCGCGCCGTCCGACCGCGGTCGCCAGATCGAAGCGAAAGCCATCGAACCCGCCAAGGATCATCCACCGTCTTAGACATTCCACAGTGAGTCTAAGCATCGGTTCGCGGTCGAGCGCCAGGCAGTTGCCGGTTCCCATATCGTTGATATAGCGGGCAGGGTCGCCGGGGATCAGGCGATAGTACGAAGCATTGTCGATCCCGCGCATCGAAAGCGTCGGGCCAAATTCGTCGCTTTCGCCGCTGTGGTTGAACACGACGTCGAGAATCGCTTCGAGACCCGCCGCATGCAGCGCGTCGGTTGTTTGACGAACTTCGCGCCAGCCCCCCGGCGCGAGGCGCGGGTCGGGCGCCCCGAGTACAATGGCGTTGTAGCCCCAGGCGTTTTCGAGGCCAAGCGGCGGCAAGTGACGCTCATCGACAAACGCATGCGCGGGCATGATTTCGACGGCGGTGACGCCGAGCTTGGCGAGATGCTCGATCGCTGCGGGATGGGCGAGCCCCGCGAATGTCCCGCGTTGCGCCTCGGGAATATCGGGATGAAGCCAGGTGAAACCGCGTAGGTTCAGCTCGTAAAGGATCGTCTCGGCCCAAGGAATTCGGGCATGTCCGGGATCGCCCATCGACTCATTACCGGCGACGAGGCATTTCGGCGCGAAGGCGGCGCTATCGGCGCCGCGCTCGAACATCGAGCGATGCAATTTGAAAGGACGATCTAGCGCGAACGCGTAAGGATCCGCCAGCAATTTGGACGGATCGAAACGCTGGCCACGTTCCGGCGCAAAAGCGCCGTGGGCGCGCAACCCATAGTGCGCGCCGGCTTTCACGCCGGGGATAAAGCCATGACGTATGTCGCCAGTCCGCGCCGGGAGGGCGACGCGCGCGATTTCCTTGTCGCCGGTTTCATCGAAGAGACAGAATTCGATCGCCTCCGCCGCAGCGGAATGGACGGCGACATTGACGCCGCCCGCCACGATCGTAACGCCTAAGGGACCTGCAGCGCCTTCGTCCGCGTTCACGTCAAAGCCATCGCGGCCGCTGCCGGGACAGCGGCGATTTCGCGGTAAAGACCGGCGTAGCGTTTCGCGGGCCCGCGCCATGAAACGTCGGCGCGCATGCCGTTGAGCCTGGTGCGCCTGACCGATGCTTGATCTTGGAACAGCGTATTGGCGCGTCCGATCGCCCTGCTGAGTTCCACGGTCGCTGGCGGCGCGAATTGAACGCCGGTCGCGACGCCGGCCATCAACGCCGCCTCATTGGCGTCGACAATCGTATCGGCAAGGCCGCCGACACGCGCGACAACCGGGATCGCGCCGTAACGCAAAGCGCAAAGTTGCGTCAGTCCGCAAGGCTCGAAACGCGACGGCACGAGGAGGAAATCCGAACCGCCTTGAATGAGATGCGCGAGGCCTTCGTCATAGGCGAAGACACAGCCCACCGCGCCTGCGTGATGCCGCGCGGCGTCGGCGAAACCGTCCTGCAGGGCTTTCTCGCCTGAGCCAAGCAAGGCGATCTGTCCGCCAGCCGCGACCAAGTCCGGCAGGGCGGTGAGCAACATATCGAGACCCTTTTGCCAAGAAATGCGGGTCACGATTCCAAACAAGGGCGCGTCGGCCTTCGCCGCAAGATCCATGCGCTTCTGCAGCACGGTTTTGTTGCGCGGCCGATTGTCGATGCGCTGGGCGTTGAAAGGCTGCGGCAAATGAGAATCCGTCGCCGGATTCCAGACCTCGTCGTCAATGCCATTGAGAATGCCGGTCACGACCCCGGCGCGTTGGCGCAGAAGTCCGTCGAGTCCCATGCCGGCTTCCGGCGTCAGGATCTCGCGCGCATAGGTCGGTGAAACCGTCGTGATCCGATCAGCGAATTGCAGGCCGGCCTTCAGGTACCCGACGTTGCCGTAATATTCGACGCCGTCGATCGACATCGCGTGCGCCGGCAGACCGATCGCGCCGAGAATTGTCGGCGAAAACGGCCCCTGGAAGGCGAGGTTATGTACTGTGATAATTGTGCCGGGACGCCGGCCGCCGTCGTAATGCAGATAGGCGGGCGTCAGCGCCGCCTGCCAATCGTGAACGTGAACCACGTCCGGCGCAAAAGCTGGGATCGCGCCTTTGCCGATATCGGCGCCGACGCGCGCCAGCGCTGCGAAACGCAATGCATTGTCCTGCCAGTCGGCGCCATCCGGGCCGATGTAAGGATTGCCGCTACGCGCAAAGAAATGCGGCGCGTCGAGGACGAAGAGTTCGAGGCCGCCGGCATGTCCCGCCAATATTTGCGCCGGCGCGCCCATGAGATTGTCGTAGTGATAGACGGGCTCGGCCTTCTCCAGCTTCGCCGTCACCGCCGGATAGCCCGGCGTCAGGGTGACAAGGCGCACGTTCTCCTTCGCCAAGGCGCCGGGAAGCGCGCCGACGACGTCTGCCAACCCCCCGGTCTTGATCAGAGGATAGATTTCCGAAGCGACGGAAAGAGCGTTCAACCCGCTCATAAACCGAGCTTGTCCAACATAGGTTGCGTGATGAGGCAGACCCCTTCTTCCGTACGGCGGAATCTCTTTGCGTCAAGTTCGGGATCTTCCCCGACGACCAGGCCCTCGGGAATGATGACGCCTCGGTCAACGACCGCTTTATGCAAGCGCACGTTACGGCCGATTTCAACATAGGGCATCACAACTGTGTCGGTGACGTGACTGAACGAGTTGACGCGTACGCCTGTGAACAAAAGCGAACGCGACAAAGACGCGCCGGAGACGATACAGCCGCCAGAAACCAAGGACGAGACCGCTTGGCCGCGTCGCCCCTCCTCGTCATGGACGAATTTCGCGGGCGGCGTGATCTCGCCATATGTCCATATCGGCCAGTCGCGATCGTAGAGATCGAGGTCAGGCACGATATCGGTGAGATCGATATTGGCGGCCCAATAAGCGTCGACGGTTCCGACGTCACGCCAATAGGGATGGGACTCGGCGTTTGACGTGACGCAGGAGCGCGAGAAGTGATGAGCGACTGCTTTGCCTTTCGCGACGAGATGCGGAATGATGTCCTTGCCGAAATCATGCGCGGAATTCGGATCGGCGGCGTCGCGGCGCAATTCGTCGACCAGAAGCTGCGTCTCGAAGACATAGATGCCCATGCTGCATAAGGCGACGTCGGGCTTGCCCGGCATGGGCGGCGGATCTTTGGGCTTCTCGAGGAAAGACAGGATGCGGTCGCTTTCGTCGACATGCATGACGCCGAAACCCGTCGCCTCTTTCAGAGTCGCCTCGAGACAACCCACCGTCACGTCGGCGCCCGACTCGACGTGTTGCGCCAGCATCTTTTCGTAGTCCATTTTATAAATATGGTCGCCGGCGAGCAGGATGATAAACGCCGGCGCATAGGACTCGATGATGTCGATGTTTTGATACACGGCGTCCGCGGTTCCCAGGTACCACATCGTCTCGGAAACGCGCTGGCTCGCCGGCAAAACGTCGAAGCTTTCATTACGTTCCGGTCGTAAAAAGTTCCAGCCGCGTTGCAGGTGACGGATCAGGCTATGCGCCTTGTACTGCGTCGCCACCGCCATGCGGCGAATGCCCGAATTGAGCGCATTGGAGAGGGCAAAATCAATAATGCGCGTCTTGCCGCCGAAATAGACGGCCGGCTTGGCGCGTTTGTCGGTCAATTCCATAAGTCTGCTGCCGCGCCCGCCCGCCAGCACATAGGCCATGGCGTGGCGCGCATAGGGCGCAGTCGGCGTTTGTTTCGGTGCGCTCATTCAGCGTATCCTCCCAGCAATAATTTCCATCAAAGAATAACTAGCTTTTCTGTTCCGCACTATGCGGAGAAAATTCAAGAAATAACGTTGCAAGCGGGGGCAAAGTTAACACCGCCGAAGCGCCAAATCCATGTGCTGGCCTGTCCTCGGCGACCACCCCGCCAAGGTTGCCCATATTCGAGCCGCCGTAAATATCGGCGTCCGAATTCAGCGCTTCCCGCCAATGGCCGGGATGGGGCAGGCCGATGCGATAGAAGTGTCGCGGCACCGGCGTAAAATTGCATACGATCGCCACCGGCGCATCGCCGTCCCCGCCCATGCGCAAGAACGCAAGCACCGACTGCGCATCGTCATTGACGACGATCCAGCGGAAGCCTTCTGGCTCGCAATCGCGGGCATGGAGCGCGGGCAAATTGCGATAGGCGGCGTTGAGGTCGCGCACGAAAGCCTGCAAGCCCTGATGAGGCTTGTGGTCCATCAGCCACCACGGCAAGGATTCGTTGAAATTCCATTCGCTGGTCTGGCCGAATTCCTGACCCATGAACAGAAGCTTCTTGCCGGGGTGACCCCACATGAAGCCGTAATAGGCGCGGGCCGTGGCGAACCGTTGCCACTCGTCGCCAGGAATTTTGCCGACGATCGAACCTTTGCCGTGGACGACTTCGTCATGCGAAAGCGGCAAGACGAAATTCTCGCTGAAGGCGTAAAGGAGTCCAAAGGTCAGTTTGTCGTGGCTCCAGCGCCGATGGACCGGATCGCGCGACACATAGTCGAGCGTGTCGTGCATCCAGCCCATGTTCCACTTGAAGCCGAATCCGAGCCCGCCCATATTCGTCGGCTGCGAAACGCCGGCCCAAGCGGTGGATTCTTCCGCGATCATGATTGCGCCTGGGAATGCCCCGTAGACAAGTTCGTTGGCGCGGCGAATGAAGGCGATAGCTTCGCGATTGTCGTTGCCGCCGTCGGGATTGGGCGCCCATTCGCCGGCTTTCCGCGAATAATCGAGGTAGAGCATGGAGGCGACGGCGTCGACACGCAGACCGTCGATATGGAAGCGGTCGATCCAGTAGAGCGCGCTCGCATAGAGAAAATTGGCGACCTCGCGGCGGCCGAAATCGTAGATGGCGGTGTTCCAGTCTGGATGGAAGCCGCGTCGCTGATCCCAGTGTTCGTAGAGCGGACCGCCGTCGAAATGGGCAAGACCATGGGCGTCGGTCGGGAAATGCGCCGGCACCCAATCGAGGATCACGCCGAGATTGGCGGCATGGGCGCGGTCGACGAAACGCGCGAAACCGGCGGGATCGCCAAAGCGGCTCGTCGGCGCGAAAAGACCGATCGGCTGATAGCCCCACGAAGCGTCAAGCGGATGCTCGGTGATCGGCAAAAGTTCGACATGCGTAAAGCCGAGCCACGAGACATAGGGAATGAGCTGGTCGGCGAGTTCGTCGTAAGTCAGGAAGCGGTTGTCTTCGCCGCGCCGCCATGAGCCGAGATGAACCTCGAAAGTCGACATCGGCTTGCGCCGGGCCTCGCCCTCTTTGCGGCGCTCGAGATAATCGGCGTCGGTCCAGGAGAAATCGTCGGTATGAGTGACGATCGACGCTGTCGAAGGACGATGCTCCGCCGCAAAGCCGAAAGGGTCGGCCTTTAACGGCAGCAGCGCGCCCGAGGCGGAAATGATCTCGTATTTGTAGACCGTGCCGACGCCGAGGCCAGGCACGAAAATCTCCCACAGGCCGCTGTCGACGCGTTTGCGCATCTGGCAGCGTCTGCCGTCCCATTGATTGAAATCGCCGACGACGGAGACGCGGGCGGCGTTCGGCGCCCAAAGCGCAAAGATGACGCCCTCGACGCCTTCGTGACTTCCGAGCTGGGCGCCAAGGCGTTTGTACAATTGCCGATGCGTGCCCTCGACAAGAAGGTGATCGTCGATCGGCCCGAGCGCTGGCCCGAAGGAATAGGGATCATCGAAGGTCCATTCCGCGCGGGCGTTCGCCGCTGCGAGACGGTAGGCTGGGCGCTCCTTGGCGCCCCTGGCGAGTCCTTCGAAAAAATCGCCTTCGCGGCGTTCGAGTTCAACGATCGGCGCGCCGGTCCGCGTCACCGCCCGAAGCGTCTCCGCGCCGGGCGCGAAAGCGCGAATGACCCAACCCTCCGCCGTCTCATGCGGACCAAGAATTGAGAAGGGATCGTCTTGGCGCGCCGAAAGCAGCGCCTCGACTTCGTCCTGAGGAGCTCGCCAGGATTCCGCCATGGGCGACCTCACCCGATGGCTCGATACGGAGCGTTCCAGATTTCGCCGGCGTATTCTCGGATCGTACGATCGGAGGAGAACCAGCCCATGCGCGCGGTGTTGAGCGCGCTTGCGCGCCACCAACTCGCCTTATCGCGCCATTGCTGGTCGACTTTCATTTGCATCGCCCAATAGGCGTCGAAATCCGCGCAAACCATAAAGTAGTCATGATGCGTCAGGATATCGACGAGGCCGCGATAGCGCCCGGGATCGTCGGGCGAGAAGACGCCTGACGATATTTCATCGAGGGCCTCGCGCAGCAATGGCGAGGCGGCGATAGTCTCCGAGGAGTCGATGCCCTTGGCGCGGCGCGCTTCGACCTCCTGCGCCGTCAAGCCGAAGATGAAGATGTTGTCGTCGCCGACGCGTTCTTTCATTTCGACATTGGCGCCGTCCAACGTTCCGATGGTCAGGGCCCCGTTGAGACCCATCTTCATATTGCCGGTGCCTGAGGCCTCCATGCCGGCCGTCGAAATTTGTTCGGAAAGGTCGGCGGCCGGAATGATCGTCTCCGCGAGGCTGACGTTGTAATTCGGCAGGAACACGACCTTGAGAAGGCCACGCACCGTCGGATCGGAATTGACGACCCTGGCGACGTCGATGGCAAGTTTGATGATGAGCTTGGCCTGCGTATAGCTCGCCGCGGCTTTGCCGGCGAAAATCTTCACTCTCGGCGCAAAATCCTGCATCGGATTGGCGCGGATCGCGTTGTAGCGCACGATCGTCTCGAGAAGATTGAGAAGCTGACGCTTGTATTCGTGGATGCGCTTGATCTGGACGTCATAGAGCGCATCGGGATCAAGCCGCGCATTGAGCCTTTCGGCGGCGTAACGGCCGAGCGCGATCTTATTGGAGCGTCGCGCCAAGGCGAGTTGCTCGTGAAGTCCAGGATCGTCCGCGTGATCGGCGAGGCCAGCCAGGGCCTCGGCGTCGTCGAGGGCCTTCTCGCCGAGAATGCTGACGAGGATATTGGTCAAGCGCGGATTCGTCTCGATCAGCCAGCGCCGGAAGGTGATGCCATTGGTCTTGTTGACGATGCGGCCGGGATAGAGCGCGTTGAGGTCGTGGAAGACGGTCTTGCGCATCAAATCGGTATGCAGGGCCGACACGCCATTGATCATATGCGAGCCGACGAAGGCGAGATTGCCCATGCGCACACGCCGGCCCGCATGTTCGTCGATGAGGGACACGGAGGAGAGCAAGGCGGGATCGTCGTGGCCCGCCTTACGGGCGCTGTCGAGATGGGCGGCGTTGATCAAATAGATGATCTGCATATGGCGCGGCAGCAGCCGCTCCATCAGCGGCACCGGCCAGCTCTCGAGCGCTTCCGGCAACAAGGTATGATTGGTGTAGGAGAAGACGGCTTTGGTGATTTTCCACGCTTCGTCCCAGTCGACGCCGTTGAGATCGACGAGGATGCGCATCAACTCGGCGATCGCGATGGAGGGATGCGTATCGTTGAGCTGGATCGCGACGTGGTCGGCGAGCGTGCGGATCTCGCGATGCTGCTTGAGATGGCGGCGGACGAGATCGAGCAGCGAGGCGGAAGCGAAAAAATATTCCTGACGCAGCCGCAACTCTTGCCCGGCAGGCGTCGCATCGCTTGGATAGAGCACTTTGGAGATCGCCTCGGCGCGTACGCGATCGGCAAGCGCGCCGATGTAATCGCCGGCGTTGAAAATATCGAGATTGAGCGGATCAGGCGCGCGGGCGGTCCACAGACGCAATGTATTCACATGGCGTCCGCGCCAGCCGACGATCGGCGTGTCATAGCCGACCGCCTGAACGGTCTCGGCGGGCCGCCATTCGTGACGCACTTTATCGCCGGCGCCAGGCACAGCGGCGACTTGGCCGCCGAATCCGATGGCGTAATTGCTCTCCGGCCGCGCGAATTCCCAAGGGTTGCCGAAGGCGAGCCAGTCCTCGGGAATTTCCTGCTGCCAGCCGTCGCGAATGACTTGCCGGAACAGGCCATTATCGTAGCGGATGCCGTAGCCATGCGCCGCAATGGAAAGCGTCGCCATCGAGTCCATGAAACAGGCGGCAAGACGGCCGAGGCCGCCGTTGCCGAGCGCGGCGTCCGGCTCGATGCGACGCAAAACGATGAGGTCCACGCCGAGTTGCGAAAGCGCGGCGCGCATCGGCTCGACGATGCCGAGGTTGGTCATCGCGTCGAAAAGCATACGTCCGATCAGAAACTCGAGCGACAGGTAGTAGACCCGTTTGCGATCGTCCTGATAGGTATCGCGCGTCGAGTTCATCCACCGGTCGACGATGATGTCGCGCGTCGCGAAGGCGACGGCGAGAAACCAATCGCGCTGGCTCGCGGCGACCGGGTCTTTGCCGACGGAATAAGTAAGCTTGGCGAGGACAGCCTCACGCAAAGCCTCCGGCGACAGCGGGTTATCGCCCGGCAGGCCGGGCGTCGTATCGGAAGCGAGGGGAGGAGCCTTATCAACAATTTGGTCCATGCTTGAAATATCCGTCATCCTTAAAATAGTCCCCTTAGTAGCCGGACCCGCGCATTTGAGCAAAGCCTCTTTCGTGCGTCCTGTCCAGCGCGCTTGGAAATCGCATTTTGCCCTCGCGGCCGCTGATGCGATAATTCGTGATATGAGCCGTTGACGGACGAAATTTGGAGCTGCGCCGATGAAAATCGACGGCCGTTCATATCGGACAATCTGGCCGGCGGCCGATAATCAAGCGGTCGAGGTCATTGATCAGACCGTCCTGCCGCATCGCTTGGCGACGCGGCGCGTCGCGACGCTGGAAGACGCTTTCGAAGCGATCGCGACGATGATCGTGCGCGGCGCCCCGTTGATCGGCGCGACCGCGGCCTATGGCTTGGCGTTAGCGCTTCGGCGCGATCCATCCGACACGGGTCTTGAAAGCGCTCATCGACGGCTCGCCACCGCCCGGCCGACCGCCGTCAATCTTCGTCATGCGCTCGATGATGTCCGCGCCCACGTCTTGCGGCTCGCCCCGTCCGAACGCGCGGCCGCGGCCTGGGCGCGTGCGGCGGCAATCTGCGAAGAGGACGTGGAGAATTGCCGCTTGATTGGCGAAGCCGGCTTTGCCTTGATCGAAGCGATTCATCGGGCGTCGCAGCGTCCGGTGAACATTCTCACCCATTGCAACGCGGGATGGCTGGCGACTGTGGATTGGGGTACGGCGACGGCGCCGATTTACATGGCGCATGATCGCGGCATTCCCGTTCATGTCTTCGTCGACGAGACGCGGCCGCGCAATCAAGGCGCGGCGCTGACCGCTTTTGAGCTCGGCCATCATGGCGTGCCCCATACGGTCATTGTTGATAATGCCGGCGGTCATCTCATGCAGCACGGCCGCGTCGATCTCGTCATTGTCGGCGCCGACCGGGTCACGGCGCGCGGCGACGCCGCCAACAAGATCGGCACCTATCTCAAGGCGCTCGCCGCCAAGGCTAACCATGTTCCGTTTTATGTCGCGCTGCCTCAAACGACGATCGACTGGTCGATCGACGACGGCGTTCACGGCATTGAAATCGAGGAGCGTGACGCCTCCGAGGTCACCCATATCAGCGGCCGCCTGGACAATGGCGAGGTCGCCCGCGTGCTGATCGCTTCGCCGGGGAGCCCCGCGCTCAATCCCGCTTTCGACGTGACTCCGGCGGAATTGATCACCGGCTTGATGACGGACCGTGGCGTTTGCGCGGCGACCCGCGAGGGGCTGCTCGGCCTGTTCCCCGAACGCAAGGCGGCCTGAGCGCCGTCTCAGTTCGATTTTGCTTTTTGCTCTTCCTCGAGCTGCTTCTGGGTCGCCTGCAGCTTCGCCTCGGCGTCGGCGAGCGCCTTGCTCGCGGTCTCGCTCTGCTGTTGGAGATCGGCGAGCTGGGTCTTGGCCTCTTCGATCGCTTTCGTCAGTTTGTCGCGCTGGGCCGTTGCATCCTCGACCTGGGGCTGGACCGCCGCGAGCTGGTCGTTGGCGGATTTGAGTTTGTCCTGCACGGCTTGCAGGTCGCCCGCCCGCGCGCTGGCTTCATCGCTCGCTCCGGTTGCGGCGAGCCGGGCCTCGGCGATCTGTCTGGTCAGGTCGGCGAGATTGTCCTGCGCGGCCGCCCGGGCGGCGCTCGATTCGGATAGCGCCGTCTTGGCGTCGTTCATCTGCTTTTCGACATCGGCGAGCGTGCCGGCCGCTTTCTGCAAATTCTGATAATCGGCGGCCATCGACTCGCGCGCTTTCTCGGCGCGGTTCAACGATTCATGCATCTGGCTTTGCACATCGGAGACTTGCGAGGCGAAATAGGCGACCAGCAACCAGCCGATCACGGCCACGGCGGCGAAGGCCAGAGGCACCGGCCGGCGGATTTCGCTGCTGAGATCATAGGCCATAGGCGCGCCTCCCGCGACGCGTTCAGACTGACATGGGCCGGCGCTGTGAATCTAGCGGCGATTTCTTCGTCATGCCAAGACTCTGCGCCGGCATTGAACAATTATGGGGGGCGCTGTCCTCTTCGTCGGCGTATAGAGACGGCGTACGCCGCGAGCGGCGCATTGCGGGAGCGACCGGTCTTTGAAATTCTCCTTTCTCAGCCTCGCCGCTCAAGCCTTGCGCGGCCATCGCGGATGGAGCGAGCAATGGCGCTCGCCCGAGCCGAAGAAAACCTATGACATCATCATCGTCGGCGCCGGCGGCCATGGCCTGGCGACCGCCTATTACATGGCGAAAGAACACGGCCTGACCAATATCGCCGTGCTCGAGAAAGGTTGGCTCGGCGGCGGCAATACCGGCCGCAACACCACGGTGATCCGCTCCAATTATCTCTGGGAGCCGTCCGAGCGTCTTTACGGCCATGCGCACAAGCTGTGGGAGACGCTCTCGCAAGAGCTGAACTACAATGTGATGTTCTCGCCGCGCGGCGTGATGCTGCTCGCCCATAGCCATCACGACGAGCAGGTCTTCAAGCGTCACATCTACGCCAACCAGCTCGCCGGCACGCAGAACGAATGGCTGACGCCGCGGGAAGCCAAGGCGATTTGTCCGCCGCTCAATATCGACGGATCGAGCCGCTACCCCATCGTCGGCGCCGCCTTCCAGCGTCGCGGCGGCACGGCGCGCCACGATGCGGTCGCCTGGGGCTACGCCCGCGCCGCCTCGGCGCGCGGCGTCGACATTATCCAGAATTGCGAGGTCACCGGCGTTGCGCGCGACGCGTCAGGCGCGGTCAGCGGGGTCGAGACGACGCGCGGCGCGATCCAGGCCAAAAAGGTCGCCGTCGTCGCCGCCGGCAATACCAGCGTCATCATGGCCATGGCCGGCGTGCGCATGCCGCTGGAATCGTACCCTTTGCAAGCGCTTGTGTCGGAGCCGCTGAAGCCCTTCATGCCCTGCGTCGCCATGTCGAATACGATCCACGCCTATATGTCGCAATCCGACAAAGGCGAGTTAGTGATCGGCGCCGGCATGGATTCCTATACGTCGTACAGCCAGATGGGCGGCCTCCATATCGCGACGCAGACGATGGAGGCGATCTGTGAAATGTTCCCGATCGTCTCGCGCATTCGCATGATGCGCAATTGGGGCGGCATCGTCGATACGACGCCGGACCGTTCGCCGATCATCTCCAAGACGCCGGTTCCCGGCCTCTTCGTCAATTGCGGCTGGGGCACCGGCGGCTTCAAGGCGACGCCGGGCTCGGGCCATGTTTTCGCCCATCAGGTCGCGACCGGCGAGCCCCATCCGATCGCCGCCCCGTTCAGCCTCGACCGGTTTCGCGCCGGGCGCCTGATCAACGAGGCCGCCGCCGCGGCCGTCGCCCACTGAGACTTCGCCATGCTGCTCATCCGCTGTCCGTACTGTGAAATGGACCGGCCCGAAATCGAGTTCAAACACGCCGGCGAAGCCCATCTCGTCCGTCCCGACGCGCGGACCGCGAGCGACGAGGAATGGAGCGAATTCCTCTACTACCGCGCCAACGCCAAGGGCCTGCACGCCGAACGCTGGCGCCATACGTCGGGGTGCGGGCGCTATTTCAACTGCCTGCGCGACACGGTGAGCGACAAGATCATCGCGACGTACAAGGCTGGCGAAAAGCAGCCCGCTTCCCCTCTGCCCTAAGAAGAGGCGCAGGGTGAGGGTACGGCCGCGCGGAATGAAACGCCCGTCGCCTCCGCGCCGCCAAAAATTCCTGTGGTTTCCAAAATTTTCTTTGGGCGTAATCAATGAAATCAACGCGTTAAAATTTCGCGTTGCAAATTTTTCTTTGGCCGTTTCGTGGAATATCAACGGGTTGCACGACAAAAAATTTGGAAATCGTTACTCCCCCTTTTTCTTTGGCGCCGTAATTGAAATTCAATCAACGAGCTTACATCGAATAAGCCAAAAAGTCGACAAAAAAGCGCTGCCGATCGGTGGCGCCGAAGCCTTTCCGAATAAGCCCGCTCCCCACCCGTACCCTCTGCCGCGAAGCGGGGGCGAGGGCGGCGTAGGGCGGATCGACGTTTCATTCCGGGAGGCCGTACCGCTCAAGCCACGGGCGTTTCGTACCAGTCCTTACTCCTTTCCGGTGTGCTGACCGTCAGTGGCGCGAGCGGGACGATCGCGAACATTGCGTTTGACGGTATTTATAACGCGAAAAATTTCGCGACCGCGTCAGACGGCCATGGCGGGACGGAAATTGTCTACCATGCGACCGGCCTCCTCTGAACGAGCGCCCCATCAGTACGTTGACCGTCATGAAGGCCGCGGCGTTCCTTCCCTCGCGAGGGGCGCGAGGGGGGAAGGGGCGCGCGCGTATTCCTCGCGCAAATCGCGCTTCAACACCTTGCCGATCGCGCTGCGCGGCAGGCTCTCGACGATCCGGACGTCGGCGAGGCGCTGGGTCTTGCCGAGGCGGGCGTTGACCCATTCCTTCAGCGCGGCGGCGGCCGTCTCGCGGCCCGGCCGCAACACCACAAAGGCGACCGGCGTTTCGCCCCATTGCTCGGAGGCGACGCCGACGACCGCCGTCTCCAGCACGCAATCATGGCGGACAAGCTCCGCCTCGATGTCCGAGGGGTAGATATTGAAGCCCCCGGAGATGATGACATCCTTGACGCGGTCGAGCAGGATCAGAAATCCGTCCTGGTCGAAGCGGCCGATATCGCCGGTACGGATATAGCGCCGCCCTTCCGCGTCGCGCCATTCCGCCTCCAAGGTTTTTTCGGGCTGGTTTTTATAGCCGATCATGATCGCGGCCGAGCGTCCGACCACTTCGCCGACCCCGCCCTTGGCGACTTCGCGTCCCTTCGGGTCGATCAGCCTTATGTCATGGCCTTCGATCGGCTTGCCGACCGTGTGAAGCTTGTCCGGATAGAGATGCGCCTCGAGCATGGTCGAGCCGCCGCCTTCGGTCATGCCGTAATATTCGATGAGGCCGCCGGGCCATCGCTTGAGCACATCGGCCTTCAACGCGGCGGAAAAAGGCGCGCTGGTCGCGTATTTGAGGATGTAGCTCGACAAATCGTAACGATCGAAATCCGGCCGCGCCATCAGCCTTTGGTACTGAACCGGGACCAGCATCGCATGGGTCGCGCGATGTTTCTGCGACAGCGTCAAAAATTGCTCCGCGTCGAATTTGGCCATCAAGACCGCCGCGCCGCCATGGGCGATCGTCGGCAGGAAGACGACCAGCGTCGTGTTCGAATAGAGCGGCGTCGAAACCATCGTAACGCTATGTTCCGGCAAGGCGCGGCGGCGAAGCTGCTCGAAACGCATGCGATGCGGCTGAATAATCCCCTTCGGCGCGCCGGTCGTACCGGAGGAATAGACGATGTCGAAGGGATCGTCGGGCTGCGTCGATACTTGGGACGGCGCGGCGCCGGCGGGCCCGATCCAATCGGCGAAGGCGATCCCGCCGGCTTCGCCATCGAGAGCGACCCGCTTCGCCCCGCTATCGTCCTTCGCCCCTTGAAGCGTCGCAGCGACGTCGCGATCGAGAAAGAAGACTTTCGCGCCGCTGTCCTTGAGCATCAATATCAAACTGGCCGCGGTCGCCGAGGGCGCCAATGGCGCCACCGCGGCGCCGGCGGCCAGAACGCCGAAAAAAGCCACGGCATATTCGATCGAACTTCGCGCGCAAATCGCCGCGCTCCCGCCTTCGCCGACGCCGTTTCTCTGCAAAGCGAAAGCGACGCGATCCATCAGCGCCGCGAGTTCGCGATAGGTCAGACGCCGCTCGTCGGCGATCAAGGCGATCCGTTCGGGATGATCCTCAGCCCCGGCGCGGATCAATTGCGGTAGAGTAGCGAAATCCCGGGCTAGAAGTTCGGCCTTTTTCAAATTCTGCTCCTGCTTGTACCTTCCTCCCCTACGCAGCGCAGCAAAGCGGGGGAGGAAACCCCATCCTCCCCTGCGTAGCGCAGCGGAGCGGGGGAGGGGGACCATGCGAAGCATGGTGGAGGGGGCCGCTGACTCCCAAGCAAATCCTCACCGCCGCAGCCCCCGCCACCGCGCTACGCGCGGTCCCCCTCCCCATTGTCACGGGGGAGGAAAGCCCCCGCCACCGCGCGCCCCCGAGTTGAAACCAGCCCGTCCATGTCGCAGCATCCCCCGATGACCGCCGAAAAAACAAGACCCGGGAAACTGACCGCGATCGGCTTCGACGCCGACGATACATTGTGGCCGCATGAGGATTTCTATCAGGAGGCGCAGGAGCGCCTGTTGGGGCGGCTGGCCGCCTATGGCGAGCCGGAAGTCCTTAACGCGAAGCTGCTCGAAATCGAGCGGCGCAATCTGCCGCTCTACGGCTTCGGGGTCAAAGCTTTCACTTTGTCGATGATCGAGACCGCGATCGAATCTTCAGGCGGGGGCGTCCCGGCCGAGACCATTGCCATGATCCTCGCCACCGGCCGCGCCCTGTTGCGTCACCCCGTCGAGATTTTCCCGCATGTGCGCGAGACCCTGTCCCGGCTATCGGGCGCGTATCGGCTGATCCTGATCACCAAGGGCGACCTTTTCGACCAGGAGCGCAAACTCGAGGAATCCGGGCTCGCGGATTTCTTCAACGCCGTGGAAATCGTCAGCGACAAAAGCGCGGCGACTTACGCCCGGGCGTTCGCGCGCCACGCCGACGGGCCGGAACATGCAATGATGGTTGGCAATTCGTTAAAGTCCGACGTCATTCCGGCCATTGAAGCGGGATGTTGGGGCGTTCATGTGCCGCATCGCTTCGTCTGGGCGATGGAACATGCCGAACCGCCGGTCAGCGCCCCGCGTTTTCGGCGCCTCGCGCACCTTGGCGAGCTTGCCGACCTGATCCAGGACCTCCTTTAGCTTGCATGCAATGGTCACACTTTACTGATTGTTAAACGCCTGCGGGGCACACTCCAAACATCTGATCAAATGAAACCGCACCTCGCGCGGCGGTCAGTCGAAATACGACGAGTAGGTTGGAGGAAATCCCGCCTATAGGCATCACGCCGCTTCGTCGGTCGGTGAAAATCCGCATGTTCTTCCCAGGCGCTTTCACGCGCCCGAGGCCCGTCGGCTTCGGCGCCAGGACAGACAGCGGATCGGTCGAATGCTCAATATTGGCGCGCCGCAGGCTCGCGCGTTGAAACTCGAAGCCGGTTCGCGCGCCGATGCCGACAATGACGTTCGGCTGCGCAGCCTTTTCAGACTATGGCGCGCCGGCGATGCGCCCAACGAGCAGTTTTCGATCCAGGCGTTGATCGATGAAGTGCCCGACTACCTCTGGGTGAAGGATACCGGCGGACGATTCGTCGTCGCCAATCGCGCGCTCGCCTTGGACAGCGGTCGCGCCGGCGCCAGCGAGATGATCGGCCTCAGCGACTTCGACATTCATTCGTCCGACGCGGCCAATGGTTTCTTCGCGATCGAGCAGGAGATCGTCAGGAGCGGCCGCCCGATCATCGATCTGGAAGAATCGATCATCGACTCCCATGGCGCCGTGAAATGGCTTTCCTCGACGAAAATGCCATTGCGCGACGAGAACGACGAAATCGTCGGCTTGATCGGCATTGCCCGCGACATCACTGACCGCAAAAGAATCGATCTCCATCGCGCCGGCGAAGCGCGCATTCTCGAGATGATCGCCACGAGCGCGCCGATCGAAGACGTGCTCGACGGCCTTGTCCGCCTCATCGAGGCCCAGGCGCCCAGCATTCACGGCTCGATCCTACTGCTGAGTCGCGACGGCGCCCGGCTCATGCCCGGCGCCGGGCCGAGCCTGCCGCCCGCGATCATCCGCTCCGTCGACGGCCTTCGCATCGGTCCGAA
Organism: Roseiarcus sp.; assembly: GCA_030153205.1. GTDB lineage: Bacteria > Pseudomonadota > Alphaproteobacteria > Rhizobiales > Beijerinckiaceae > Roseiarcus. The sequence continues at coordinate 24,531 of JASLHV010000129.1, forward strand.
CGCCGGCTCATGCGGCACGGCGGTTTATCGCCGCGAGACGGTGATCGTCAGAGATATCGCGCGCGATCCGCTTTGGGATGATTATCGCGATTTCGTCACGCCCCATGGCTATCGCTCATGCTGGTCGGCGCCGATCCTTTCTCATCAAGGCGACGCCCTCGGCGTCTTCGCCATGTACGCCAAGGAGACGCGCGAGCCCACGCAGACGGAAATGCGTCTCGTCGAAGCGACGACCCGGATCGCCGGCATCGCCATCGAACGCAAGCTCGCCGAAGAGCGCATCGCCTTCATGGCCAATCACGACGCCCTGACTGGCCTGCCCAACCGCGCGCTGCTCAAAGACCGGCTTAATCAAGCCATGCTCTTCGCCGAGCGGTACGATCGCTGGGCGACGGTCGCCTTCATCGACATCGACAATTTCAAACTCATCAACGACAGTCTCGGTCATCACGCCGGCGATGAATTGCTCAAGATCGTCGCCAGTCGGATGGTCAATTGCGTCCGCGCGACCGACACGGTGGTCAGGCTCGGCGCCAATGAATTCGCCGTACTCTTCTTCGATCAACCCAAAAGCGCCGATCTCGTCACCTCGACGCTCCAGCAATTGCGTCAGGCCGTCGGCGCGCCGATCGAAATTCGCGGCCACACGCTGGAAGTCACCTGCTCGATCGGCCTTGCCAATTATCCCAAAGACGGTACGGACGTCGATGCGCTGATCGCCAACGCCGGCTCGGCGATGTATCGCGCGAAAGAATTAGGCCGCGACAATTTCCAATTCTATACGCCTGAACTCAACGCCAAGATCCACGAAAAATTCCTGCTGCAGGAAGAATTGCGCAATGCGATCGCGCGCGATGAGTTCATGCTGCACTACCAGCCGCAGGTGGACCTTCGATCAGGGCGCATTTTCGCGGTCGAGGCGCTCATCCGTTGGCGTCATCCCAAGCTCGGCGTCGTGCCGCCCGGCAAATTCATTCCCGTCGCCGAAGAGAGCGGGCTGATCGCGCAGATCGGCGATTGGGCGTTGCGAACCGCCTGTAAGCAAAACAAAGCCTGGCAGGACGCCGGACTTGCCTTCATCAATGTCTCGGTCAACGTTTCGGCCCGTCAATTCAAGGAAAAGAATTGGATCGCCTGCGTCAAAGGCGCGCTGGCCGAAAGCGGGCTCGATGCGCAATATCTCGAGCTCGAATTGACCGAAAGCATGATCATGCAGGACGTCGACCAGGCGATCGCCACGATGAAGGAGCTGCAAAGGATCGGCGTCCAATTGTCGATCGACGATTTCGGGACGGGTTATTCCAGCTTGAGCGCTTTGAAGAGCTTTCCGGTCGCAAGGCTCAAGATCGACAAGTCCTTCGTACGCGATCTTCCCGACGACGAACACGATAAAGCGGTGGCCGCCGCCGTCATCTCGCTGGGTCAGAAGCTCAATCTTCGCGTCATCGCCGAGGGCGTCGAGACCGACGCGCAAATGGCCTTTCTGCGCGACAACAATTGCGATGAAATGCAGGGCTATCTCTTCTCGAAGCCCGCGCCCGCGGCCGATATCGCTGATATGATCGGCGTCGGCTGAGGTCCGCGCTCAGCGCGGAGCGTTATGGCGCTCCGCGCTATTCGTCGGTTTCGGCGTGGCCTTCACCAGCCTTGCGGCCAGGAAACAAATTTGCGGCCCGAGAGCGTTTCCGGAGCGATCTCGCATGGCGCGGCCGCGGGGATCGCGTTCCGATCGAGACAATAGCCGAGGTAGCGCTTCGAATCGATGGGATCGAAGCCCAGGCGGTGCTTGAGTTTCTTGCGCAATTTGCTGATGTGGCTTTCGACGACATTCTCGTCGACGTTCTCGTCGAAAAGACCATAGATCGAATTGAAAATCTGAGATTTTGTGACGCGCCGGCCGCGGTTGCTCACGATATATTCGAGAATTCTTCGTTCACGCCGGGGCAGGGGCAGCGGTTCGTCCTTCACTTCCGGGTCGCGTCCATCGAAGAACACGCAGAGATCGCCGATCGTGACATGGTCGGCGTCGCTTTGATTGCGCCGATTGATGGCGCCGACGCGGGCGAGAATTTCGCGAACATGAACGGGTTTGCGCAGCACGTCGTCGACGCCCGCGGCGAAGAGCTCCAGGGTCTGGTCGAGAGATTGGCGGTCGTTGAGGCAGATGACCGGGGCGCGCGAACGCTCACGGATGAGACGAGGGTAGACTTCGCGATGATCGCAGTCGCCGATCAGGAAAGCTTCGATGGCGTTGACGTCCGATTCGCTGACTTTGCCGATCCAATCGCGAAACTCCGTTGGATCAATCCCAGCGGAAGATATCCCCTCCCGATCGAAGCTCGAGGCGTAGCCGCCTGTCACCGTGCTTCTCTCGTCCACAATAATGTACATTAGCGTTCCTCGTTCGCGGCGGCTGTCGCGGATTCACTCGAGATGAATGACCCAACCCTTCGGCCGGGAAGGCAAAGCGACATCGCTGCCGAACGCGGGCGCGCTCGAGCCGAATTCTTGCTGTCGTCTTGGAACCCCAGCCACGCAGACGAATCGGCTCGGGCCTTACGCTGCCCTTCGCGTTTCCGCTACGTACAAAAGAGATACCGGCGCTATGGTTAACAGCCCCTTAAGGCAATCTTTTCAAGCGTGAAGCGCACAAAAGCGCCGCGCTGCGCGAGGACGCGAGCGGGGTTGCTTTGCTGTTGATTGGTTAGGACGGCTTCGTCGGCGCGTCATCCGGCGCCCAGGGGTCCGGCGAGACTTAGACGTCCCCAATGTAAGCATGCGCCGTCGCCTCGACGCGCAAACCCGGCGGCCCGACGAGTTCTCGAACAATCACCGTCGCGCGCGCCGGATAGGGCTCGCGCAAGAATATTTCCTTGTAGACGGCGTTGAGACCGGGAAGGTCGTCCGAATTGATCAGATAGATCGTTAGATGCAAGACGTGTTCGAGATCGCCTCCCGCCTCACGGAGGAGGGTCTGCAAATTCCGAAAAGCCTGGCGCGCCTGGCTTTCGATCGGACCGTCGATGAAGACGCCCGACTGCAAATCGACGGGAATGACGGTCGCATACAGGACGCCGCCGGCGACCACGGCGGGGCTGATCTGGTGAATGGTTTGAGGGCCAACGGCTTTCGCCGCGCCCGGTCTTTGTTTTTCGAGCTGTCTCATCGATGCAGCGAAGTCGCGCGCCCCCCGGCGCAATCGGCGAAGAATATGCCGATTGGGAGAGGAAATATACCTTGGCGGCGTTCAAATACACTTGTGAACGGGGGACCGATAGACTTTGCATCATAAGCGTATAAATTACGTTATTTGACAGTATATAGCTTTCACCGTTTCTATGCTTGGGCCGCATAGGGAATACGACCCTGGCGCCGTTTCGTAAGGAGCGCCTGAAACGGGGAAATTTGTTTACTCGTTTTTGTGTAAAATGCATGCTGTCGAACGCGTTGCACCGGACGCCGCGTGAGGTCCGAGGCGCGATGACTGGCAGGTCGCAGGCGCATGGTCTGCGATGGGGGCAAGGTGATGGTCATGCCATCTGAGGGGGGGCGTGACGAAAGCCTGGTAGACGGCGCGATGTTTTGCGTCGGGAGCGTGCGGTTTTGGCCGCGACGCTTCGATCCCAATAAATCTGTCGATATCGCGTTCAGGGTCGATCGGTCCCTCGTGGTTTCCGGAACAACGCTTCCTCGTGTCCGCGACTGAGCCGCTATGAGACCAATCTTCAAAAGAAGTCTGCAAATCGCCGCCATTCTCGCGATTGCGATCGTCGGCGCTCTCTGCGCGACGCAGGCGTCTGAAACGCCGATGCTCGAGGCTTATGTTCTGGCGCTGATCGCGCTTGGCGTTCTTGGGGTTGGTCTCAGCGAGATCAAAGAAGGCTTCGAGGGCGCGCCCGAGACCCAGTTCGTACGGAAAGGTTCGCTGCGCAAAGGCGATCCTATGGCGCTGCAATTCGACAACGCCCTTTCGATCATCGTCAAGCTCATCCAGGCGCATCTCGAGGACAATTCGAGCTATTCCGAATCTCTCGAACGCGCCAATCGCGACTTGCCGTCGCTCGACAAACCCGAGCAGGTCCGCGCCGTCGTCTCCTTGCTGATCGACGAGAATGAGAAGATCCAAAACAAGATGAACGACCTCTCCAGGAGCTTGGAGCAATCGCGCGAGCAAGTCGCCAAATTACGCTCCAATCTCGCCGAGGCCAACGAACTCGGCATGCGCGACCCGCTGACCTCGCTCGGCAACCGCCGCTTCTTCGACACCAATCTCCTCAAGGAGATACAAGAGGCGCAGAACGATAATGCCGACATGTGTCTGGTCATGGCCGATCTCGACCATTTCAAGAAGATCAATGACAGGTTCGGCCACCCGGTCGGCGACATGGTGCTGAAGCTTTTCGGCGAATTGCTTTCGAGCAACATCAAGGGGCGAGATACCGCGGCGCGCTACGGTGGCGAAGAATTTGCGATCATTTTCCCGCACACCAAGCTCGACGACGCCGCTCATATCACCAACAGCATCCGCAATCAGCTCGAGGCCAAGCAATGGGTGCTGAGCGCGAGCGGTCAGCGCATTGGTACGATCACGGCTTCCTTCGGCGTCGCCCGTTTGAGACGCGGCGAGGAGCCCGAGGCTCTGCTCAAACGAGTCGACGCCAAACTCTATGAGGCGAAAATCAGCGGCAGAAACCGCGTCGCCGTGGACACAGCCGCTTAAAGTCATTCGCAAGCGGCGAAACCGCTAAACTTTGCAAGTGCCGTGTGTGAGTCGTGTGTTTGCGTGAAATGTAATGAGATACGGTTTCGATAAAGGACAGGCGGATTTCGGCAGCGTACTCGCCGACGTCTCTCGCGCGGCGGAATCCGAAGAAGAACAATTCGCCGCGCGCTCGCCAGCGGCGGCCGCCGCCTTTCCGTTCGGCGCGAGCGACGCTCCTCCTCCGCAAAGCTTGGGCGATGATTTTGAGACCTTCCTGGATGACGCTGCGCCCTGGGCGGAGCGCGAAATTCCCCTCGCCGAGGATCCCGAGTCGATCGCGAAAGAGCTAAGCCTCGATCGCGCCGATAACGAGGACGATCTCAATCGGGCAAGGCGGCGCTTCATGTGGCGCAACCATCCCGATCGATGCAATTCGGCGCAGCGCGCGCGCGCCGATCGCAGAGTCGCGATCGCCAACATGCTGATCGATCAAGCGCTCGCGGAATTGGCCTTGGCGCGCAAGCAAGCGTAACGGCGCGCCGATAGAAGGCGAAGCTACTGCGCTTGCCGGCCGAAAATCATCTGACGCGCAAAGCGCGCGTCGCCTTTGGCGTCGGGCGAGGCAGCGTCGTCCATAAGCTCGAGCATCAGGCCCTTCTCGGTGATCATCGTCCACCGCCCATTGCGCCTTTCGATCGCCGCGATCCTTCCAAGCCCAGGGAGGACTTCGCCCGGCTTGATTTGGCGAAAGCCGAACTCGCTCTCGACCCATGCGGCCTCCCGACTGGCGGCGACAAGTCGATAGCGCTGCGGCGTCGCCGTCGCGCCATCCGGCGTCTCGCCCCGGAACGGACCGATAGAGCCGGTCGGCGTGGGGTCGACGCCGTTTGGGTCGTTGGCCGCCGTCTTGGGCGCCGCGGTCGGCGCGGGATGCGCCGCGACTTGGGCGCCGTGATTGGGCTTTGCGAATATTGCGAGATATTCGGCGCCGGGGAAATAAGGCTGGCGAACGTGGTCGCTGATCATATAGCCGGCGAAGGCGAGCGAGCAAAAAGCCGTCGCGAAACCGCCGCCGGCCAGAGCATGGTCGATCGAGGGCCTGAAGCGCAATAGCGATCGCGCCCGTTTCGGCGCGTCCCTCGTTGCGGCGAGCGTCGAGGCGCCTTTCTCAGTCATCGACAGACGACCGAATGGACAGGTCTTCGCCCGTCATGGCGCATTCGCCTTGGGCTTCGCGTCAGCGGTCAGCGCAGCGGCGAGTTCCTGGAAGGCGTCTGTCGAGGGCGGCGCGGAGACGGCTTGCGTCATCGCCTCGTAGATTTTTGGTACGATATTGACCGCCTGGTCCAGCATGGCGTCGGAGCCGGGCGTATAGCCGCCCATCAAACGCAAATCCCTTGTATCTTCGAAACGAGAGATGAGGGCGCGAAGCCGCGCCACCAGCGCCCGTTGATCGGCCGTCCAGCCGTAATGGGCGAGGCGCGAGATTGACGACATGATATTGACGGCGGGATAGCGG
>JASLHV010000141.1 GCA_030153205.1 Roseiarcus sp.
TGGCCGGCGTGAAGATGGGATTGGTCTTCGATCTCCAATCGTTCGGGCGCGAGCGCGGCCTCGAGCTTTGATCTCATCCGTTCTGCGAATGTCGCCGGCTGATCGCGCCGGAGAGAAGAGGAGTCTTGTCGCATGATTTTCACGTCAATTTTATCTCGTTGCGGTCAACATCTCTGAGGCTTGCCGGTCGGCGAGTCGACTCTTAAGGTCATCAGAATGAATCTCAATTCGCGCCTCTTCGATCGGATACGGGTAAAGCCCGCGCCGCGCGAGCCGGAGCCTACGGTTACGCGTTGCGACCACCCCGGCTGCGAAAGTCGCGGGCTCTATCGCGCGCCGATGGGGCGTGATCGCGAAGGGCAATATTTCACATTCTGCATCGACCACGTCCGCGAATATAACGCGACTTATGATTATTTTCGCGGCATGGATGACGAGGCGCTGACCAAATACCAAAAAGAAGAAGCGGTTGGCCACCGTCCAACCTGGAGCATGGGAGCCAGACGCGGCGCGCAACCCTCGCAGGATCGCGTCGATGAATCAATGTTCGCCGAAGCCCGCGTCTATCGTCGGCGCGGAGCGCGGGGCGAAGGCTTCAAAACCGAGCCTCGTTACAATTCTGTCGCTATGAAAGCCCTGGCGACCCTCCAGTTAAACGCCAGCGCCACCGAACAGACCATCAAGGCCCGCTACAAGGAACTGGTTAAAAAGCACCATCCCGACGCCAATGGCGGCGACCGGTCGTCTGAAGAAAAATTGCGTGAAATCATCCAGGCCTATAATTATCTCAGAACGAACAAGCTGGTCTGACGCCATTCGCAGCCGCCCGCTATAATGCGGTCCGCCGCGGGCTTTTGCCTCGGCCGCAAGTTCCGATAAGTCTGGCGCAAGCCGCCCGCGCGAGGCGCGCGGGAGCGAAGGATTGATGAAGTTCGCTATGTCGCAAATGCAAACCGCCGCCCATGCCGAAGCCGTTCCCGGCGCCCCCGACATCAAAGTGTCGGTGCGACAGCTTTTCGGCATCGATTCCGACATGGAGGCGCCAGCCTATTCCACGTCGGACGAGCACGTGCCGGATCTCGACCCCGACTATTTGTTCGATCGGGAGACGACGCTCGCCATTCTGGCCGGCTTCGCCCGCAACCGCCGCGTGATGATCACGGGCTATCACGGTACGGGAAAGTCGACCCATATCGAGCAGGTTGCGGCGCGGTTGAATTGGCCATGCGTGCGCATCAATCTCGATAGCCATGTCTCGCGTATCGATCTCGTCGGCAAGGACGCGATCGTGCTGAAGGACGGCAAACAGGTCACAGAATTCCGCGACGGCATGCTGCCCTGGGCGATCCAGAACAATATTGCTCTCTGCTTCGACGAATATGACGCAGGTCGTCCGGACGTGATGTTCGTCATTCAGCGCGTGCTCGAAATCTCCGGTCGCTTGACCTTGCTCGATCAGCGCCGCGTGATCCGTCCTCATCCCGCCTTCCGTCTCTTCGCCACCGCCAATACCGTCGGCCTCGGCGACACGTCCGGCCTGTACCATGGCACCCAGCAGATCAACCAGGGACAGATGGATCGCTGGTCGATCGTCTCGACCTTGAATTATCTGCCGCATGATAAAGAGGTCGATATCGTCCTGGCGAAATCGCCGGGCCATCGCGCGCGCAAGGACGGTCGCGACATCATCAACAAGATGGTGCGCGTCGCCGATCTGACACGCAACGCTTTCGTCAACGGCGACCTCTCGACCGTGATGTCGCCGCGCACGGTGATCACCTGGGCGGAAAACGCCGACATCTTCAAAGATATAGGCTTCGCCTTCCGCCTGACGTTCTTGAACAAATGCGACGAGTTGGAGCGGACCTTGGTCGCCGAGTTCTATCAACGCTGCTTCGGACAGGAATTGCCGGAGAGCGCATTGAATGTCGCGCTGAGCTGAGAGCAGATTGGACTTGGAAGTCAGTTGCGCGAGCCCCTTCGCGTTTCAGACCTAATGGAAAGGTCAATCGCTTGGTCCGGCGACGCGGGCTAGTTCGAGGTCCTGATCAGGCGGCCGGGCGCGCTACCCTGCCGGTGGTTATGCCCGCGAATTTGAGTCGCACTGATGGAACTCACGACTCGCCGAACGAAAGTCGTCATGCCGCCCCCTGATCTGAGAACGTCCAGCAACCGCAAGCCTCCCAGCAAGGTCGAGGCGAATAACGAGCCGTTCAAGCGCGCCGTCGCTTCCTGCACGCGCGCGTTGGCGCGTCGCCCCGAACTCGAAGTGACTTTCGCCGCCGACAAGCCCACGCTGCTCACCGGCGCCGAAGGCGCCAAGGCGCGACTCCCCGATCCTTCTCGCAAGCCGAGTCCGCGCGAAGCCGCCATCTTGCGCGGCCTTGCCGATTCCATGGCGTTGCGTCTCGCCTGTCACGATGAAGCAGTTCATCGCCGGCTGGCGCCGCAGAATCAGGCCGCGCGAGCTTTGTTCGACGCTGTAGAGCAAGCGCGGGTCGAATCGATCGGTTCGCGCCGCATGGAGGGCGTCGCCGCCAATCTGACGGCGATGCTCGACGACCGCTATCATCGCGGACCTTATGCCGAAGTCACCGATCGGGCCGATGCGCCGCTTGAAGATGCCGTCGCCATGATGGTGCGCGAGAGGCTCACCGGCCTCGCGCCGCCGGCGGCTGCACGTCGTGTCGTCGATCTCTGGCGCGGGTTCATCGAGGAGAAGGCTGGTCGTGACCTCAATCGTCTCGACGCGTCGATCCTCGATCAGCGCGGCTTCGCCAAAGCCGTTCACAAATTGCTCGCCTCGCTCGACATGGCGAACGAATCGCCCTCCGACTCGGAGGAGGAGGAAGGCGAATCGGGCGACGAGGACAATCAGGACAACGCCGAGGAATCCGAAGGCGAGAGCGAAGACGGCCAGGCGCAGGATTCGCTGGAGATGGAGCGCTCGGACGACGCCTCCGACGATGTACAAGAGGGCGCGATGGAGGCGGCAGACGCGCCAAGCGCCGAATTCCCCGACGAGTCGGACGCTGGCGAAGCCGACGAAGCCGCCGAGAACATGCCGTCGCCGTCGACATCGAACGAGCGTCGCGGACCCGAGTACAAGGCCTTCACAAACAAATTCGACGAAATCGTCAACGCCGAGGATCTCTGCGAGCCGGAGGAATTGCAGCGCCTGCGCGACTATCTCGACAAGCAACTGCAGAATCTCTCGAGCGTCGTCGCTCGCCTCGCCAACCGTCTGCAGCGGCGGTTGATGGCGCAGCAGAACCGCTCTTGGGAATTCGATCTCGAAGAGGGCATCCTCGATACCGCGCGCCTGCCGCGCGTCGTGATCGATTCGCAGCAACCCCTGTCCTTCAAGCGTGAGAAGGATATGCAATTCCGCGACACAGTCGTGGCGTTGCTGATCGACAATTCCGGCTCGATGCGTGGGCGCCCGATCACGGTCGCTGCGACCTGCGCCGACATTCTCGCGCGCACCTTGGAGCGCTGCGGCGTCAAGGTCGAAATTCTCGGCTTTACGACGAGAGCCTGGAAAGGCGGTCAGTCGCGCGAAGCTTGGCTGCAAGCCGGCAAGCCGGCCGCGCCTGGCCGGCTCAATGATTTACGCCATCTCATCTATAAGAGCGCGGACGCGCCCTGGCGTCGCGCGCGCAAGAACCTCGGCCTGATGATGCGCGAGGGATTGCTCAAGGAAAATATCGACGGCGAAGCCCTGGATTGGGCGCACCAGCGGCTTCTCGGCCGTCCTGAGCAGCGTCGTATTCTGATGATGATTTCGGACGGCGCGCCTGTCGACGATTCGACGCTCTCGGTGAACTCAGGAAACTATCTCGAACGGCATCTACGTTATGTGATCGATGAGATCGAAAATCGCTCGCCCGTCGAACTCATCGCCATCGGCATCGGCCATGACGTGACGCGCTACTACCGTCGCGCGGTGACGATCGTCGACGCCGAAGAACTCGGTGGCGCAATGACGGAGAAGCTCGCCGAATTGTTCGACGAAAGCGCCGCGCTTACAGCGCCGCCGCCGAAAAAAACTCCTGCGCCGCGGCGGAAGGTCCAAGCGGCTTAAGCGGCGCGGCCTTTATTCGACGAGATTGATCTTTCCGTCTTCACAGACATTGAAGTTGGAGACGCTGTTCGTTTCGCCATTGTCGTATTTGACGTAGAAATCGAACACGCAGTTTTCGTCCTTCGGCAACGCGATCACCGTCGATTTGCCGGCGGCGAGTTTTCTGACGAAAGGCTTGAAAGTCGGCGTTCCAGCCTGCGCTATATCAAGCTCAGCGAGGCCGACGTTGCGTTTGTTGAAAACAGTCACAGCGATAGTCGGGCCGGCGTTCGCGGCATTGGGCTTGGGCCTCAATTTCGTCGGCGCGGCAGTCTGCGCATGCGCCGTCGCCGTAAGGATCGCCGCGGCCGAGGCGATTGCGACAAGCGTCGAAACAAGTCTCATCCTATAGCCTCCTCAATGCTTCCTCGAGGCCTTGTATCGCATCAATCAGATGTGGCGAAAAGCTCCGCAAAGGCGTATCGCGCGCGGCATTCTTACGCGCCAACGCGATTTTGCCAATCGTCGAAATTGACGCGAAACCCCTCACTCCGCGGCTTTGGCCGCCGCCGGATTGTTCGGATGCGTCGTCCAGTTGGCGGGCGCGCGACCATAGTCGAGGCCGGTGCGGGGATCGACGCCCACGGTCTTGTGAACCAGCGTGATGCAATTCTCGACAGGGCAGGCGATCACGCAAAGATTGCAGCCGACGCATTCAGCGTCGTTGACGACGAATTTGCGCTTGCCATCGACCACGGGCCAAATCGCCTGATGGGACGTATCTTCGCAAACGATATGGCAGCGGCCACATTTGATGCAGAGATCCTGATTGATCTCCGCCTTGGCGACATAGTTCAGATTCAGATATTGCCAATCAGTGACGCTGGGAATGGCGCGGCCACGGAAGTCGTCCAGCGTGTTGTAACCCTTGGCGACCATGAAATTCTTCAAGCCTGAGATCAATTCCTCGACGATCTTGAAGCCATAGGTCATCGCCGCGGTACAAACTTGCACCGTGCCGGCGCCGAGCGCGATGAACTCAGCCGCGTCGCGCCAAGTGGTAATCCCGCCGATCGCCGAGATCGGCAAGCCGCGCGTTTCGCGATCACGGGCGATTTCGGACACCATGGAAAGCGCAATGGGTTTCACCGCGGGGCCGCAATAGCCGCCATGCGTGCCCTTGCCGCCGATATTCGGCGCTGGGGCCATCGCGTCGAGATCGATCCCCATGATCGAATTGATCGTGTTGATCAGCGACACGGCATCGGCGCCGCCTTTCAGCGCGGCGCGGGCAGGAAAGCGGATGTCGGTAATATTGGGCGTGAGCTTCACGATCACCGGCATGCGCGTATGGGCTTTGCACCAGCGCGCCACCATCTCGATATATTCGGGCACCTGTCCGACGGCCGAGCCCATGCCGCGCTCGGACATGCCGTGCGGGCAGCCGAAATTGAGTTCGACGCCGTCGCATTCCGTCTCTTCGACGCGCTTGAGGATTTTCTTCCAGGAATCTTCATCGCATGGCACCATCAGCGAGACGATGACCGCGCGGTCGGGCCATTTGCGCTTCATCTCCTTGATCTCGATCAGATTGATCTCGAGATCGCGGTCGGTGATCAGTTCGATATTGTTGATGCCGATGACGCGCCGGTCCGGCCCATGGATGGCTCCGTACCTTGCGCCAGAGACGTTGACGACCGGCGGCCCCGCTTCGCCCAGGGTCTTCCAAACGACCCCGCCCCAGCCGGCGCGAAAAGCGCGGTCCACATTGGTCTTGCGATCGGTCGGCGGCGCCGAGGCGAGCCAGAAGGGATTGGGCGATTTGACGCCGAGGAATTCGGTACGAAGATCGACCATGTCGTCCTCCTGCTTTAGACTGGCCTGATGAAGGGCCGCGCTGCGGCCTCCATCGCCATCACGCCTTGCCGTTCGCGCTCAGCGCAGCGTGAATCGAACGGGCCGCCTGCTTGCCGTCTTCAACAGCGCCTACCGTCAGATCCTGTCCGCCGTGAACGCAGTCGCCGCCGGCCCAGACGCCTTTGACGCTGGTGCGGCGTTGATCGTCGACGACGATACGACCATCCTTGCCGTTCAATGTCTGGTCGCCGCCATAGGCTGACGGCGACAGCAACTGGCCGATGGCCGTGAATACGACATCCGCGTCGAGTTTGAAGGTCTCGCCGGAGCCGATCAATTTGCCGCCTTCTTCGCGCGTCTTTTCAAAGACGATCGCGCTGACCGAACCACTTCCCTCCAAGGCGACGGGCTTTGCCCAGGTACGGATCAGCACGCCATTGGTCTGGGCGAGCTCCTGTTCGAAATCGCTCGCCTTCATATGCTCTTGGCCGCGGCGATAGACGATGGTGACCAGTTCGGCGCCGAGGCGCTTGACCTGCACAGCGACGTCGATCGCCGTCATACCGCCGCCGACCACGACGACGCGCCGTCCAACCGGAAGCTTGGCGAGATCCTTCGCCTGGCGAAGCTCTGCGATATAGTCGACGGCGTCGACGACATTGGCGAGGCCGCCTTCGTTGACGAGGCCGAGCTTGTTCACTGCGGCGAGGCCAAGCCCGAGAAACACGGCGTCATAGTCGCGCCGAAGCGACGCGAGATCGATATCGCGGCCGAGCGCCACGCCGTGTTTTACCTCGATACCGCCGATCGACAGAATGAAAGCCGCCTCCTTCTGCGCGAATTCGTCCGGCGTCTTATACGCGGCGATGCCATATTCATTGAGCCCGGCCGACTTCTCCTTCGCTTCGAAAATCGTCACGGAATGTCCGTTCTCCGCGAGCGCGTGGGCGCACGCCAAGCCTGCCGGACCGGCGCCGACGATGGCGATGCGCTTGCCGGTCGGCGCGGCGCGAGTGAACGGGTTCTTGCCCGTCTCCATCAAAGCGTCGGTGGCGTAGCGCTGCAGCAGGCCGATCTGAACCGGCTTGCCCTCGGCGGCCTCACGAACGCAGGCCTCCTGGCACAGCGTCTCGGTTGGGCAGACTCTGGCGCACATGCCGCCCATGATATTGGCGTCGAGAATGGTCTTGGCGGCCCCCAGCGGATTGCCGGCGGCGATTTCGCGAATGAAGAGGGGAATGTCGATCGAGGTCGGGCAGGCCTGTTGGCAGGGCGCGTCGTAACAAAAATAGCAACGATCGGCCTCGACATGAGCCTCGTGCTCCGTCAGCGGCGGATGAAGATCGGAGAAATTCGCAGCCAGGACGTCCGGCGGAAGAACGCCCATGGAGACGCCCGCTGTGGCGGCTTTTTGATTTGCGGTCGTCATAGCGCCCCCTTGAGCCGAGGCGCGCACGCCTGGGTCGTGACGATCTTGACCAAACGGTCAGGATGCTCGCCCGCAAGTTAGAACTTGTCAAGACTGGCGGTCAGCCCGCAACTCATCCCGCGAGCGTTTGCAAGATCGTACTGCGGAGGCGCGCTTGCAGTTTAGTTGGTTCATACGGAGGCGCGACGGCTGTCGATTCTTTGATTGCACGTCGAATTTTCGCCTGCTTTGACATGCTGCGCGTCATGCGTAGCATGAGCAAATGGCAAGCGCTTCAGAAAAATCCAGCGGCTATCTCGATGGACAGATGCTCATCGCCATGCCGAGTTTGCAGGAGGGTCCGTTCGCTCGTTCGCTCGTCTATCTCTGCGCGCATCGGCAAGACGGCGCCATGGGCATTATCGTTAATCACTCGGCGCCGGCCATCAAATTCCCTGAATTGCTAACGCAACTTGGCATCGTCAGTGAGGACGATTCGATCGTCGTGCCGTCGCGCGAAATCAAAGTGCTGCGCGGCGGTCCTGTCGAGACCGGCCGCGGCTTTGTTCTTCATTCGAGCGATTTCTTCATCGACAATTCGACCCAGCCGATCGCCGACGACATTTGCCTGACGGCGACGCTGGATATCCTGCGTGCGATCGCCAAAGGCGGCGGACCTCGCAAAGCCGTGCTGGCGCTCGGCTATGCCGGCTGGTCTCCCGGACAACTCGAAGACGAAATCCGGGCCAATGGCTGGCTGCATTGTCCCGCTGACGCCAGCCTTGTTTTCGACGACGATTTCTCGACGAAATACGAACGCGCCCTTGCTAAGATTGGCGTCAGCTTCGCCATGCTTTCCGGCGAAGCAGGACGGGCCTGAAAACGCTTTCGCCCTATAGCGCGCGTCTCCAGGCGATCGATTTGCAGGTCAGCCCGCCGTGATCAGCTTTTAGGCGACGCGGCGTTTGTCTCCGGCCGCTTCGATCCCGCCAATCCAATCGGCGACGGTCCGACCGATCGTTTCGGGATGGTCCTCTTGGAGGAAATGCGCGCCGGCGCCGAGACGCACGAAGCGGCAGTTCTTCAATCCCGCGGCGAAGCGTTCGCCGAATTCTGGCGAGATGATCGCGCCCGGATCGCCGGCGAAAAGGAGTTTGGGATAGGTTGAAGCGGCCAAGGCCGCATGCGCGGCTTCGAGCGTCGCAACCACATCCGCCGGCTCGCCGGCGATCGGCAATTCGTTGGGAAAACGCCAGGTCGGCCGCCGCGATTGCGGCGTTGGAAACGGCGCGCGGTACACGCTCATCTCTTCGTCCGAAAGCTTGCGGATGATCGCGCCCGGCAGCACCTTCTCGACGAAGGCGTTGCCTTCGAGGATCATCTCTTCGCCGACGCCAGGCGTTCTGAACTGGCGAAAGATTCCGCGCGTCGGTTTGTTCTGCAGGAAATCGTCCCAAGTCGCAAAGGGCCGTATGAACTCCATGAAGGCGAGGCCGCGGACGAAATCGGGGCGGCGCGCTGCTAAGTGAAAAGCGAGCCCTGTACCCCAATCCTGCGCCACCAGATAGGCCGAGGTCAGACCGGACGCTTCGATAAAGGCGTCAAGGTACCGTACGTGATCGGCGAAGCGATATTCGATGTCCGGCTTGCCGGATTGACCAAAGCCGATGAGATCCGGGGCGATGCAATGAGCGACAGGCGCCACAAGCGGAATGATGTTGCGCCAGATATAGGACGAGGTCGGATTGCCATGCAGGAAGAGCGCGAACGGCCGGCCCGGATCGCCGGCTTCGCGGTAGGCCATGTTTGAATCCAATACCGCGCGCTGCCGCAAAGTGATGTCGCTCATCTTTTTTCCTCCTTGAAGACGGTTGCGAAAGCAATGGTCTTGAAGCGCTCCAGCGGGGCGGCGTCCCGTTCGACCTTCATGCGCAGGATGGCGCCCTCCCAGGAGGCCAGCAGGAATTCGGCGAGTTCGTCGGCGGGAAAAGTCGACGCGATGTCGCCGGCGGCTTGCGCCTCGGCGATGCAAGCGGCGAAAGGCGCGCGCCATTCCACGAAGATGGCGGCCAGCCGCTTGCGAAGCATTTCGCTATAGGGTGCGGCCTCGAGGCTGAAATCACCGATCAGGCACCCCCGCATGAAATCGTCCGCCGACAGACGCCGCGTGATAATGTCGAGATAGCGGCGTAGCCGCTCGCGCGGCGTAAGGCTCTTGTCCTCGAGGGCTTCGGCGACGAGGCCTTTGACGGTCCTGAAATAGTGCTCCAAAACCTCGGCCGCGAACATTTCCTTCGAACGAAAATGATTGGTGAAGGAACCCTGCGGCGCATTAGCCGCAGCGACGATATCGCGGACGCCCGAGCCAATATAACCCTGCTGAAACATGACCTTAAGCCCGGCTTCGAGGATGCGTTCACGGAGCGAGGGTTTTGTCATAAAGCGAACAATACGGACGTACGTATTGTTGTCAAGATCACGATTATCCCTCGCGCGTGAAAATTCG
>JASLHV010000153.1 GCA_030153205.1 Roseiarcus sp.
AAGGTTTTGACCGCAGGAATCGGATCGCTGCTGGCGCGCGGAGGGATTATCCCTGGCGACTTCGCCAAGGAAAACCAGATGAAACCCGCTTCGCCGCCGCGCCTCCCCGCTTCCTTCCTCCGTCTTGCCTGGTCGAATCTCGCCGCGCAATGTTCCGAACAGATAGCGCTGGCCGCCGGCACGATCGTCGCCGTGCTCTTGTTCAACGCCGACGGCGCGCAGACGGGCCTGTTGCAGACCGCGCAGACGTTGCCGTTTCTTCTTCTGTCTCTGCCGGCCGGCGTGCTTGCGGACCGTGTTTCACGGCGCTGGCTGATGGTTGCCGCGGAGGCGGCGCGGGCTGTCTCGCTGGCGCTGATTCTCATCTTGCTCGCAAGCGGGAAACTCAATCTCGCCTTGCTGGCGGCGCTTGGATTCCTCGGCGCGACCGGAACCGTCGCCTACAGCGTCGCCGCGCCGGCCATGGTCCCGATCCTTGCGCCGCGCGAATTGCTCACCCGCGCCAATCGCTGGCTCGAGCTCGCGCGAAGCGCAGCTTTCGCCGCGGGCCCGGCGATCGGCGGCGCACTGGTCGGATGGTCGGGCGCGCCCATGGCCTATGTGGTGGCGACTGTGCTGTCGCTCTTGGCGGTCTTCACCTTAGCGCGCCTGCCCGATGGCAAACCAACAACGAATGGCCCGCGCCGCGCGCCGCTTCACGACCTCGTCGAAGGCGCGCGATTCGTGATCCGTCACCCCTTGCTGCGTCCCTTGCTGATCGTCGCAATCGTTTTCAATACCGCCTGGTTCGTTCTGCAGGCCGTCTATGCGCCTTATGCGATCCGTCATCTCGGTCTCGACGCTTCGGGCGTTGGCGCGACACTTGGCGCCTATGGCGCAGGCATGGTCGCGGGCGCACTGGGCGCGCCGGCGCTTGGGCGCGTGCTCAGTTTTGGTACGATGATTGTCGTCGGCCCCTTGAGCGCTTGCCTCGCGTCTTTGTTGATGGCGGCGACAATCGTCGCGCCATCCGGTCTCCTGGCGGGGCTGAGCTTCTTCCTGTTCGGCGCAGGCCCGGTGATCTGGGTGATCACAACGACGACCTTGCGCCAGACGGTGACGCCAAACGCCATGCTCGGCCGTGTCTCCGCAATCATCGTCACCGCGACTTATGGCGCGCGGCCGCTCGGGGCGGCGATCGGCGCAGCGGTGAGCGCGGGTCTGGGCGTCGAGGCTTGCCTGATCATCTCGGCAATCGGATTCTTTGTTCAATTCGCCGCGATTGTCATATCGGCCCCGCCGCGTCTCAAGGCGCTCCCGGAGCCGGCGGAGTAAAGACACATTTAGGATCGGCCGCGCCTCCTGCCTTGCGCATCCCTCGCCACAATCCGCGAATAGATTGCGATCGTTCTAAGAGGAGCCGTCCATGGCCAACGACAGCGATCGTCGCTCATCCCAAAGCCCCGGTCGACCTGACCATCGTCGACTCGCGGAAGCGTTACGCCGTCGGGTGCTCGAGCAGCCCGGCGAGACAGACGCGGCCTTTCGCCGCGCCGCCGCGGCCCGAGCCGCCGGCGGAGCGCCCTTGAACCCGCCCTACGACGATTTAGCCCGCCAGATCGGCGCGAGCGCCGCCCAGACGACCGACATGCAAGTGGCGAAAGTCGTCGAGGCGATCGGCAGCCAACGCGCCGCCTTCGAGTTCATCATCGCCGCCTCGCTGGGCGCAGGGCTCGCCCGCTGGGACGCCGGCTTGCGCGCAATCGAGGGAGCGGCTGATGAGACTCAGTGACGTCGAACGCGGCGATAGCTTGTTCCGAAGGCTGCTCATTCGCTTCATCTCCACCGTTTCGGGAATGCGCCTGCCCGACGCCGCACGAGCCGTCTGGTACCACAAAGGTTTTTTCGGCGAACCGATGGCCGCTTGGACGCAAGCCGCAATGAGAGGCGAGAGCGCGTGGAGCGTCGCAGAACGTGAACTCATGGCCGCGATGGTCGCCAGATGGAACGCTTGCGCCTTCTGCGTCGGCGCTCATTCGGCAGTCGCGTCAAAGGCCATGACCTCGACCTCTGCCGAAAGTGTCCTCGACGACTTCGAGCATAGTCCCATTTCGGACAAGCTCAAGGCGACCCTGAGATTCTTGTACGTTCTCACCGCTCGGCCGGCGGACATTTCAGCCGAGGACGCAAGAGCCGTGTTTAGAGCCGGCGTGTCCCGCGACGCCTTGACGGACGCCATAGCGGTCGCGTCGCTCTTCAACATCACGACGCGTTATGCGGACGCGCTCGGCTTCGCCGTGCCAACGGACGAAGAGTTCGCGCGCGCCGCGGGCATGCTGCTCAAACGAGGGTACGCGGCCTAAGTCATCCTCTGCCGACGAACGGCATCTTGGTCGCCATGATCGTCATGGTCAGGATGTTCGTCGTCAAAGGCAGGCTCGCCATATGGACGATCGCAGCGCCGACTTCGTTCGGATCGATGGTCGGCTCGATCGCGATGCGGCCGTCTGCTTGTGGCACTCCTTGCGTCATCTTGCGCGCCATGTCGGTCAAGGCGTTACCGATATCGATCTGGCCGCAGGCGATGTCGTATTTGCGGCAATCGAGGGCAATCGATTTGGTGAGGCCGGTGATCGCGTGTTTCGTCGACGTGTAGGGCGCGGAATTGGGCCGCGGCGCATGGGCGGAGATCGACCCGTTGTTGATAATGCGCCCGCCCATCGGCGACTGGGCCTTCATGATCGAAATCGCGCCTTGCGCGCAGAGAAAGGCGCCGGTGAGATTGACGCTGACGACCGCCGACCATTGCTCGAAGGTCAAATCCTCCATCGGCACGGGCGGCGCGCCGGCGCCGGCATTGTTGAACAACAGGTCGAGGCGGCCGAAGCTCTCGCTCACCTTGGCGAACAATGCTTTGACGGCGGCGGGATCGCCGATGTCGCAGGGATGGGCGAGGGCTTTACGGCCGAGCGCGCGGATTTCGCTGGCGGTGTCTTCGAGCGGCTGCGGGCGTCGTCCCGCCAAAGCGATATTCCAGCCCGCCTTGGCCAAGGCCAGACAGGCGGCGCGGCCGATGCCGACGCCGGCGCCCGTGACGAGCGCAAATTTTTCTTCCGCCATTTCTTTCCTCCCGAGCGCCTCTCAATCCGGCGCGGCCGCCTCTATAGCAAAGGCGGCGCGCCGACGTCAGCCGGCTCGCCGCTGGCGCGCCCGCCCAAAAGATCGGGCGCGATGCGCCATAAGACCGCGCCGAGCACGAGGACACCGCCGATAACCGCCGCCGCGCCGGGATTCTCGCCAAAGGCGAGAAAAACCCACAGCGGCCCGAGCACGGCTTCCGCCATATTGATCAGCGCCGATTCGGCGGCGGGAATGTGCTTGGCGCCTTCCATAAACATTACGAAGGCGATGCAGATCGTGGAAAGGCCGAAGATGGCCAGAATGTAGAGGTCAAACGCGCCGACGGGTTGACGGGAGGCGAGAGCGAAGGCGCCGATCGCCGAGACGCCGGAGGCGAGCGTGTTGATCGAGGTCATCGACATTTCGGGATGACGACGCTGCAAAACCAGCATCAGACCAAAGCCGACCGTCATGACGAAGGACAAGGCTTCGCCAAGAAAACGCCCCTCGCCCGAAGCGCCGGCGACGGTGACAATGATTCCGGTGAGAGCGACCGCCGCACAGATCAATGTCCGGCGCGACGGCCTTTCACCGAGCAAAACAAAGGCGAGCGCGGCGGTGACGAAGGGCAGGGTCGAGTAGATGACCATGACGTCAGCCACGGTCGTCATCCGGATCGCGGCGATATAGGTCGACATGGCGATCGCGGCGAGAACGATGATCAGCGGCGCGAGCTTCGAGCCGAGACCGAAGCGCGGCCCCAGCAAACCGCGACGCCACTCGAGGACGGCGACAAGCGCCAAGAAGAGAGCGCCAAAGCCGGCGCGGCCGGCGAGCACGGCCCAAACGTCGAGGTCGCCGAGGAAGCGCGCAAAAACGCCCGCCGTGCTCCAAATCAGCGTCGCCGTGAAAGTCAGAATGAGCCCGCGCCGGCGTAGCCTGCCCCCGCCCAGCATGGGCTCTCCTTGAGGTCTCTCGATTCGAAATTGCGCGCCATAGCGGCAGGTCAACGGGACAGACGTCAAGCGGCATCGGCTCTGGTCGGCCATGCTTAAATCGATTGACCTTAAAACAAACATCGGCGCCGCCGAGACCTGTCGACGGCGCCCGTTTCTGTTAGCTTTGCGCCGCCCAGGGAGAAACCGGATGTCGCCGCTGCATGTGCTGGAGACCGAAGTCCAGAAGGATTGGATCGACTACAACGGCCATATGAACGACGCCTGCTATGCGATCGCCTTCAGCCACGCCGGCGATGCGTTCATGGAGAAGATCGGCCTCGGCGAGAAGGAGCGCGCGGCGACGAAAAAATCGATCTTCACCCTTGCGCTTGTCATTCGTTTCGTCGCCGAGGCGAAATTCGGCGACCGCCTTTCGGTCAGCGTGCAGATTCTCGAATGCGACAAGAAGCGGTTGCGCTTCTGGCTGGAGGCGCGCCGCGGCGATGGGACGCTCGTTGCGACCAGCGAGCAGGTTTTGGCCTGCGTCGATCTCTCCAGCGAGAAAGCACGGGTCGCGGAATTTCCCGCAGAGGTCGGCGCGAAGCTCGACGAGCTTGCGGCGGAGCACGCGGAATTGCCGACGCCGCTCGAGGCGGGCCAGGGGCTGACATTGAAGAGACGGTCCGCGTTTTCGGTCACGCCGTAGCGACCGAATATCTGCGTCCGCCTTTGTATTAGGCGCCCCGCGTCGCCTTCTCAGCCTTGTACAACTCGCCGTACCTCTTGAGCCGCGGCGCATGCAGCGTGGCGCGGTCGGCGCGCGGCTCGAAACGCTTCTGGACCTCCGGCGCCCGGCAGATTTTCGCTTCGTCGCCGGCGCCCGCGGCGAGCATGCCGAGGCGCGCCGCGCCGACGGCGGCGCCGGCTTCCGCGCCGGCAGGAAGATCGATGGTGAGGCTGGTGGCGTCGGCGATCATCTGCGCCCAGAAGGCGCTGCGCGCGCCGCCACCGACGATAAGCGTCGATTTTGGCCGCGCCCCCGCTGCTTCGACCACGTCCAGCCCATCGGCAAAGGCGAAAGCGACGCCCTCCATCACGGCGAAAACCAGCGCGTCAGCGCCATGTTCGGCGCGAAGGCCCGCGAAGAGGCCACTCGCGGAGGGGTCGTTGTGCGGCGTACGCTCGCCACTGAGATAGGGCAGGAATAAAGGCGCATTTGCGACATTTTCGGATTTCGCGGCGAAAGCCTCGGCTTCGTTGATCAGCGCGCCGATATCGTCCCTTTTCAAAATACCGGCGATCCAACTGAGCGCCGAAGCCGCCGAGAGCATGACCGCCATCGCATGCCATCGACCCGGAAGAGCATGACAGAAAGCGTGCAAAGTACGTTCCGGCAGACTGACGAACCGATCCGTGACGGCGAAGATGACGCCCGAGGTTCCAAGCGAAACCAGGCCTTGACCGGCCGCCGTGGCGCCAATGCCGACCGCGGCCGCGGCGTTATCGCCAGCGCCCCCGGCGATCGGTACGCGACGTCCTTCAAGGCCCCAACGGCTGGCAGTCGCCGGCGACAGATAGGCGGAGATTTCCGAGCCTTCGACAAGGCGCGGCATCGCCGCTTCGCTTAAACCGGTGGCGGCGAGGAGTTCGTCGTCCCAACGCCGTTTCGCGACGTCGAGCCAGAGCGTGCCCGAGGCGTCGGACATTTCAGACACATAGTCGCCGCTCAAAACGAAGCGCACATAGTCCTTAGGCAGGAGGACGCGCGCGGTCGCCGCGAATATCTCAGGCTCATGCCTGGCGACCCAGAGCAATTTCGGCGCGGTAAAGCCGGCCATAGCGATATTGCCGGCCCGGCGTCGCGAATCGGGGACGCGACGCTCCAGCTCGGCGCATTCGGCGAAGGAGCGTCCATCGTTCCAGAGAATCGACGGTCGCAACACGCGGCCGTCCTTGCCGAGAAGAACCGCTCCATGCATCTGCCCGGAAAGCCCAACACCGGCGAGATTGTTGAGGGCCGAGCCGGATTGGCGACGAATCGCTGCGACCGCGTCCTCGACGCCCTGCGTCCAATCGTGCGGATTCTGTTCGCTCCATAACGGATGCGGCCGTGACAGAGCGAGCGTCGGCGCGCTTTCGGCGATGAGATTCTGATTTTCGTCGATCAGCACCGCCTTGATCGAGGACGTTCCGATATCAAGTCCGAGAAAGGCGGCACCGCTCATCGACATTTCCTCCCCTTGGCCGATGCGACGCTCTTTGCGGCGTCCTGATAAAGCAAAGGCCCCGGCGTCGCCGCCGAGGCCCGTGATCGCGCAACACGCCGTTTCGGCGCGGCGGCTTTCGGCGCCTCAGGCGGCGCGCAGATTGCCCGCCGAGGACTTGCCCGTCCGCTTGTCAGCGACGACCTCGTAGGCGATCTTCTGACCTTCGAGGAGTTCGCGCAAGCCCGCACGCTCGACGGCGCTGACATGAACGAAAACGTCCTTGCCGCCGTCATCGGGCTGGATGAAGCCGTAGCCCTTGGTTGCGTTAAACCACTTTACAGTTCCCGTAGCCATGGGAGCCTTTCTTAGAGAAGAATAGTACCATTCGACGCCAAGCGCCGGTCGTTCATCGATGTAAGGGAGGTCGTCAGCACGCATCTTTTAATGCGAGGCCAAGTCTTCGGCCGAAATCGATGCCCTCCAAATAATCGATCGTGCGGACGGAATCAAGGCGCGGCGGAAGGTCGGCGCGAGCGAGACGAAGAGCGAATTGTGACACGAGAAAAGTTCTTTGCCTTGACGCAAAGGAGGTCCGGACCGCGACAGGAAGCGGATCGAACTCCTGCCTTCCGTAAAATTGAAACGAATGTGATCTGAGAGAGCGAGCGCCACGATCTTGCGCGGGCGCGGGCCGCTCCTTAAGACGTGAGTCCTCGTGCGCGGTGAAACGCGCCTACACGCGTCTCCTATCAGCGGAACCTTATGCTCGATTCCTTGCTCGCCACGGGCCGCCCCCTCCTCGCCGATGGCGCGACGGGCACCAATCTTTTCGCCATGGGTCTGTCCTCAGGCGAAAGCCCCGAATTGTGGAATGACATTCATCGCGACAAAGTTCGGGCGCTCCATCAAAGCTTCGTCGACGCAGGCGCTGATATCATTTTGACCAATAGTTTCGGCGCCAATCGCCGGCGTCTGATGCTGCATAGCTTGGAAGGACGCGTGCGCGAACTCAATCGCCGCGCCGCCGAAATCGGACGCGAGGCCGCCGATCGCGCCGGCCGGCCGGTCGTCGTCGCGGGCTCAGTCGGTCCGACAGGCGATCTTCTCGCGCCGCTCGGGCCGATCAGCGAAGAGGAAGCCGTCGAGGTCTTCATCGAACAAATCGAAGGATTGAAAGAGGGCGGTGCGGATGTCGTTTGGATCGAGACGATGTCGGCGCCCGATGAGATGCGCGCCGCCGCGACAGCGGCCAACGCTGTAAGCATGCCTTATACGGTCACCGCGAGTTTCGACACCGCAGGCAAGACCATGATGGGCCTTGCCCCAACAGCCTTGGCGGAACTGACTGATAGTTTCGCGCCCAAGCCTTTGGCGCTCGGCGCCAATTGCGGCGTCGGGGCGTCCGATCTTCTCGTCTCCATTCTCGCCATGACCGCGGCGCGGCCTGAGCAGATCGTAATCGCCAAGGCCAATGCGGGCATCCCGCAATGGCAGGGCGCGCATATCCACTATTCGGGGACGCCGGATTTGATGGCCGATTATGCGCGCCTTGCCGTCGACTCCGGCGCGCGCATTATCGGCGGCTGCTGCGGCACGAGCCCGGAACATCTCGCCGCCATGCGCCGCGCGCTCGATACCCGCAAGCCCTGTGATAGACCCGAGGAGGCGCAAATCGTCGCCGCGCTCGGTCCGCTCGCTTCGCCGCCTGCAAAAGCGCAAGCGGCGCGCGAGCGGCGGCGGCGTTAGCCGGGAGACGATCGAGAATCTCGCTTCGCGATCTTCCTCTTGTACTCTTCGTAGGTTTTCGGCCCGAAATGGGCTTTCAGCCGCTCCCACGCTTTGAGAGCGTCGTCGCGTGAGATTTGTTTATTCGCGGGATCGGCCCGAAAATCGGACAGAAAATTGTTCATGCGCGCCGAAGGAATTTGCGGCAGGCGTCCTGGCGCGCTCATCAATTGCGCTAGTCTCCCCGCCAAGTCCTGGTAGGTGAAACGCCGGGAAGCGCCTTGCTGTTGGCGGCGCCAATCGTTCAGCCAGTACCATTGGCCTGATTTGTCGCGGATGTCAGCGTCCTTGACGCGAACCAAACCGCGCAGAAAATCCTTCGTCTTACGATCGCCGACATAATTGATGACAAGCGTCTTCGGCGACAAGGCGTCACGCGGCGCGCCGCTCTTTCGCGGCAATATTGCTTTGCGAGACGGCGCGTGACCGGTCGTCAGATATTCTCGAATGAGATTTTCGAGTTCGTTTTTTCGGAAATTGCCGATCGCGACGCCAATGGCTCCGGCGAAAGCCTTCAACTCCTCGGCGTAGTAATATGCTGAATCAAATTCGGCGAGCGTCATGCCGACGCGCAACTTAGATCGTGAAGACTTTTTCGAACCCATATTGCTTCTTAAGAGGACGAGCGCTGAGCCTCGGCCAATTCCGGCAGGCCCTCGCAGCAATCCGCGACCAGGAACTTCAACAATCCTTGGCCGCGCAAAGCATCAACGCGGCAGCGTTGCACCCGTCCTTCGCGGCTCTGCGTCATCAAGCCGGCCGAGACAAGCTGAGCGATGTGATGGGCGAGTGTCGATTTCGGGATGCCGAGCGCGCTTTGGATCGCGCCGACCGGCAGCCCTTGCTCCCCCGCCTTGATCAGCAGATGAAAGATCTGCAAGCGATGCGGATGGCCAAGTTCGGCCAGACAACGCGCCGCGTCGTCGAAGACCATGCCGCTCGGCTCATTCGGACGCGTCATTTCATCCGCAGATCTGTAACTCGGGCCGATGATAGACGGGCTCGAGCGCGGCCGTCCAATCGACCGCGCTTGTCCGCGCCACCATGAGAAGCGGCAACTGATCTCGCCTCAAACCGATATCAGCCAGAAGATGATCGTCGAGTTTCTCTAACGCTTTAATCGCGGCTTGCCGCCGCCATTCCTTGAAGAGATCGTCAAGGGCTTGCCTCAGAAGGATCAACATGGCTAAGCTCCATAATGACCATTGTTCTAGTTTTATAGTCCTTTTAGCGCCAGAAGTCAAGAGAAAACGGGAGAACGGCATGGCCGACCGCGATGAAGAGCGTCCGCGCGCAACAGGCGGTTGCCTCTGCGGCGGCGTCCGGTACGAAGTTCATGGTCCCTTGCGCGACGTTTTGGTCTGTCACTGCATGTTCTGCCGCCGGATGAACACGCATGTCGGCGCTTATGCGGCTTGTGCGCCTGAAGATCTGAAACTCGTCAATTCCAGCAAGCTGCGCTGGTACCGCTCTTCGCCCGGCGCGCGCCGCGGATTTTGCAGCAAATGCGGCAGCGCTTTGTTCTGGGAGCCGACGCCGCTGACTCACGTCTCGATCTCGGCGGGCAGTTTAAACGCGCCGACGGGTCTCAAAGTGCGGGAGCATATTTTTCTCGCGCAGAAGGGCGACTATTACGATTCGCCTAGTACGTAATAGCGAGTTCTCGCCTCGATTTTTCGTGTATCGCGGGCTCTTTGTATCTTTTGCAACGAAAAGAGGCGGCAGCGCGCATGCCTCGCCAAACAAGGCGCTCATCGACTGCGATCGGCGGTTCATGCGGATTGGCGACCGCGCCGGACTCGACGATGTCCGTCGCCGGCGCATCGAACGGTTCGACCGCGATCTTGCCTTGCGACGACAATTTGCAGAATTGAGCCAGCGGAATAGTCAGGCGAATGGGATCGCTGTGACCGATTTTAGCAGACGGTACTCAACGTCGCCCGGCGTCAGCTTCATGGCGAAACTGCGACCACGTCCCGGCTACTGCGCTGGGGCGTCGCTCTTGGCAGTATCCTTTGCGATGAGGACGTAGCCTCGCGTTTTGCCCTCGTTATCGCGATCCGTCGTGTTCATCGCGTCGAAGAGATCGGACGCGGAGACCCAAATCGGCGGATATTTGTAGCGCGCGACATCCATGATCAAGAATCGATCGGCCTTCTCATCATAAGCCGCGAGTGGCGAAATATGGCCGCCACTCTCTTGACCGAGCGCTTTGCGAAGATAGTTCACGAGCACGAAATGATCTTTTTCGGCGAGATAGGCGCTCGCCGTTTTGCGAAACTCATCGAGGCCGCCCGCCGCCGCGTGGCGGACGTCCACGGCGAGCGGATGGAGCTTGAGAATGTCGCCGAGTTGATCGAGCGTCATCCCTTGCCGCGCGAGAACGGCGCGCGGCAAGACCGTCTCGGTCTTGTCATCAAGGACATTGTCCTGCGTGAAGACATGGTACGGCAGATATTCGGAGGTGGATGGAGCCGGCGCGTGGACAGCGTTCAGCACCATCACCATGCTGGCGACGCCGCAATAGGCCTGATTCTTCTGGGTTTCGAAAACGACGCTGATCGGGAAATAGGCCTCGAGCGCGTGAGTCTCGAGGAGAAGCGCCTCGCCTTTGGGCGAGCGAAGATCGATAAGCGCATCCGGAAGCGTTAGCGTATCGGCCTTCGCGCAGGCGGCGAATAAAAGAAGGGACACAAAAACCGAACGAAGAAACGTGTTCATCTTGGCGAACCCGTCATTTTCTGAGCGCCGCAAAATCGCCCTGCTACCTCAACGCGACCGTCCAGCGCGTCTTTGGGTTACAATGGAGTTTGCGATGAGCGTTCACAAGATCCGTTTGCAGAAACATCAATTCAGACCGGCTGGGTTCTCTCGCGAGTGGGATTCAGTGACAAGATGGGACAATGAGAACGAGTGATTGAGCGCGAGGCCGCGATCGAGCGAAGGCTGCGCCGAAGTCGTAGCGGGCCATGCCGAATATCTCGCCGATCCGCCCAAAAGCGTGCCGGCCGACAAAGGCCGGGCGGACTCTGGCGAGGCGAGCAGCCGCCAAATCGCGGTGAGCGCGTGTGTGGATTATCTTCACGCCGCTCGCTGCGCGGCCACTTGATAGCCTTCATGCGCACGACACTCCGCCGCACGATCGATATTATTGAGGACGCGCCGCCTTGATTTCCGCCGCCGACACCGGGTCATCGCCCCTGGGACCGAAGCGGCGCCGCACGTAGTTGACCACGTCGGCGACTTGCTCGTCGCTCATCATCCGCCCGAGGGCCGGCATGCTTCGCAGCCCTCTGAGCAAAACGCTCTCGACATAGTCTTTGGATGCGAGATTTGGATTGTTGGCGAGCACCGGATAAGCGGCGGCTCCGACGGCGCCCTCGCCATCCGCCTGATGACAAGCCGCGCAGATATGCGTGTAGAGAGCCTCGCCGCCTTGCTCGGCGAAGCGCCAGCCTGGACTCAAATACGCTCGAGAGGCGGAATCGTCCGCCGCGTTCCCCGCCGACGTCGCCACGCAAATCAAAAGGAAGAGACAAACTCGGCTGCGTTTCATCATAGCGACAGCGCGCGTTTGTGCAGGCGCTGGATGGCGTCAAGCGCGGAGAGGATCGCGCCCTCCTGCCATGCCGGAATATAGGAGGCGTGCTCGCCGGCAAGCACGATGCGACCGTCGATTTGGCAGAGATTGTCATAGTGCTCGTGGCGCGCCTCCTCGCTCCATTCGCCGGCGCAGCCGAGTGTGAAAGGCGAGCGGTGCCAGGCGACCGAGACGCCGTTTTCAAATTCGGACCGATATTGGGGATGAATCTTAGCGCCGTTCGCCAGGGCCACCTCGATACGTTCGGCCGGCGACATCGCGGTGAGTTCGTACGAGTTCGCTCCGTCCCACGTATAAGCGCCGAGCAACACGCCCTTGCCGCCGGCGTTCATGCCGCCGCTAGGATAGGAAATCTGGCGAATCGGCAGGTTCGTATACGTTATACCGCCGAAGATATGGTCGTCCTCTTCCCAAAAGCGACGGCGGAACTGCAAACCGATCTTGACCGAAGAGGAATAGGGCACGGCGTCGATCGCCGCTTTCATCGGCGCCGAGACGTTCATCGCGAGTTGGCTCACGACGGTCAGCGGCAGCGCGCAGACGCACCAATCCGCTTTTTCCTCGAGGACCTTGCCGCCATCGGCGAGGTTTTCGAAGGAAACAACGACGCCGCGCTCGTCCTGGCGAATGCTCACGACTTTTGCGCGATAGCGGATGACATTCGGCAATTGCCGGGCGAACGCCTCTCCGATCCGCCCCATGCCGCCGACAGGCTGGAACATCGTCGTCTGAAAATCATAAGCGAAAAAACTCTGGAGGCTACGCCACAGCCGCGATTTCAAAATATCGCTGAAGACGATCGGTTCGCCCTGGGCGGGCGCCGCCGAAAGGCCGCCGCCGGGATCCTTGGCGTAGCCACGGAGATCCGCCGATGCGTCGCTCGCGCGATAGCGAAAGTCCTTGTCGAGGCCCCCCCGCTCACGCAGGGCTTCGAGCAATATTTCTTGATCTTCCTTGGTGACCGCATCGTCGAGCGCGCCTTGGCGCGTCGTCTTCGCGAGAAGCTCCGCGATCCCGCCATCAAAATCGGCTTTGATCTCGCGGATGCGCTGCGGCTTGCCGTCGAAGGCGTTGGCGCTATGCAGATAAGCGTTGTGATTGAGTTGGACGAAAGGCTCGAGCGCGACGCCAAATTGACGGCAATAATGCAGCAATGCGTGATGATGATAGGGAATGCGCCACGGGCCCGGATTGAGGTACAAGCCCTGGTCGAATGCGCAGCGCTGTGTCGCGCCTCCAAGTTCGGTATAGACATCGCCGCCGCGCAACGACCAATTCCGGCCGCCCGCGCGGTCGTTATATTCGAGCACGCTGACCTTGTACCCGGCGCGGCCGAGTTCATAGGCCGCCGTCATGCCGGCAAGACCGGCGCCCAAAATGACGACGGACGCGCCTTTCGGATCGCCATCGAGCGTGATCGGCCCGCGATAGGGCGATTCATTCGCAAAGCCCAGGCTCGTCATCGCTTCATAGGCGGCCCAGGCCCCCGCCGTGGAGCCGATCAGCGTCAGAAGGTTGCGCCGGCTCAAACGAGGGGCGGTTTGATCGTTCATCGGATCGACGCATCCCTCCTTGAAGCGCCAGCGCTACGTCTACACATATCGGGTCAATCCAAAGATTTTGAAGCGTCGCCGCCGGACGCGGGCCGCCCATCGGGCCGTTTCGATTCATGCTATGGCCTCTCCCATGAAAGCCAAGGAAAAACTGGACGTTCGCGCCGCCGGCGCCCTCGACCTTCACGTCGATACGCAGGCGGCAGGCCAGCGACTCGATCGCTATCTCAGCCGCGCGGCGGTCGAGGCGGGCCTCGCCCTGTCGCGCACCAGGTTGAAAGCGCTGATTGAAGCGGGCGAAGTCTCCCTCGGCGGCTCACCCGCCAGCGATCCGGCGGCTAAGGTCGGCGCAGGCGATCACATCATTGTCTCGGTCCCGGAGCCAGAGCCTTCGACGCTCAGTGGCGAACACATCCCGCTCGCCATCGTCTTCGAAGACGACCATCTCGTCATCATCGACAAGCCCGCCGGTCTCGTCGTGCATCCGGCCGCAGGCCATGCCGAAGGCACGCTGGTTCACGCGTTGATCGCCCATTGCGGCGACAGCCTCTCTGGCGTCGGCGGCGTCAGGCGGCCCGGCATCGTCCATCGGCTCGATAAGGACACATCCGGCCTCCTTGTCGTCGCCAAGACGGACGCCGCCCATCACGGTCTCGCGGAGCTCTTCGCCGATCACGGCCGCAGCGGCTCGCTCGTCCGTGAATATGTCGCCTTGGTCTGGGGCGCACTGGAGCGCAAAGCCGGCGTAATTGACGCGCCAATCGCCCGCCATCCACGCCAGCGCGAAAAAATGGCCATCGCGGCAGAGGATCGAGGACGTCACGCGGTGACCCATTGGCGCGTCGATCGCGCCTTAGGATCAGCCAGCCTCATCACGTGTCGGCTGGAGACCGGCCGAACGCATCAAATCCGCGTCCATCTCGCCCATATCGGCCATCCTCTTTTGGGCGATTCGGTTTACGGGGCCGGCTTCAAGAGCAAGGCGTCGCGATTGCCGGAAGCTGCGCGTGCCGCGCTGGCCACACTCGACCGGCAAGCATTGCACGCTGGGAAACTGGGCTTTGTCCATCCAATCACCGGCGAATCGCTCCGTTTTGAAAGTCCGCCTCCTGATGATTTGGCTCAGCTTATCAGAGCGTTAGATACGCCAGTGGCTTAAAAAAGCTGTCCACTTGCGCTAACGATGAAACGAGCGTCGTGGTTGTGAGTTTCGCCACAGCGACCGCGGCCCTCTTTCAGCCATCGTAGCGGAAGTCTATATATTGCATTGCGGCGCGCGTTCGCGGCCGCCGGAGTTCGCCCGTAAGGGGACTCCGAGAGGAGGTCAAATGGCAGCGGCCTTACCAATCATCGCCGGCGAATCCGGCCTTTCCCGGTATCTCGCCGAAATCAAGCGGTTCCCAATGTTGGAGCCGCAGGACGAATACATCCTCGCCAAGAGCTGGCGCGAGCATGGCGACCGCGACGCGGCCCACAAGCTCGTCACGTCTCACTTGCGCCTCGTCGCCAAAATCGCGATGGGCTATCGCGGCTACGGCCTGCCCATCGGCGAGGTCATTTCCGAAGGCAATGTGGGCCTGATGCAGGCCGTCAAGCGCTTCGAACCCGATAAGGGATTCCGTCTGGCGACCTACGCCATGTGGTGGATCCGGGCGTCGATTCAAGAGTATATCCTGCGTTCGTGGTCGCTCGTGAAAATGGGCACGACCGCGAGCCAGAAGAAGCTCTTCTTCAATCTGCGCAAGGCGAAGAGCCGAATCTCCGCGCTGGACGAGGGCGATCTCAGGCCCGACCAGGTCAAGCAGATCGCGCATCGGCTCGGCGTCGCCGAGCAGGACGTCGTCGACATGAACCGTCGCCTCGGCGGCGACGCCTCGCTTAACGCGCCCCTGCGCGAAGAAGGCGAAGGCGAGTGGCAGGATTGGCTGGCGGATGACAGCGCCGACCAGGAATCCATTTTGGCCGACCGTGAGGAAAGCGATACGCGCCTTGGCGCTCTGAGGAGCGCGCTGACTGTGCTGAACCCACGCGAGCGGCG
>JASLHV010000167.1 GCA_030153205.1 Roseiarcus sp.
CGACCGTGGCCTTCATGCGACGGATTGGCCAACGCCCGATGCTGCTCAAAAAAGGAGATCGCGGGATTCGTACTCAATCGCGTGCTTGCAGCGACGATGAACGAATTCTTCGCTCTCGTTGCCGACGGCGTTTTAGACCCTGAGGACATCGACGCGGCGCTAACCGAAGGGTTTGGGCTACGATGGTCTACGTTGGGTCCTCTCGCTGCGATGGATTTGAACGCGCCGGGCGGCGTCAGGGATTATCTCAAGCGATACGGCGCCCTGTTTAAGAACGTCTCCCGCAGCCGCGGCGTCCAATCGGCGCTGGACGAAGCAATGGTCGAGACTTTAGCCAGCGCCGCCGACCGGCTCTACAATGGGCAAGATAGAGCAGTTCGCGCGGGAAACCGCGATCTTGCCATCGCGACGGTACGCCGCCTCAAGTCTGACGCTAACAGGAAGTGACGCACGCGGTTCAGACGAGGCATTTTAGCCGAGATTCGCTGTGATTGAATCATTTGCGCTGACAATTGCCATTTTACTGGGAATAGCATGGCTTTGTCGCGAATATATACTTCGACAAGCCGCGAGATTTTGGATCATGTCCGATCCGATCGATCATGCCGATGCAATCGTGGTGCTTGGCGGCGCCTTGGACTTGCGACCGGCCGCCGCGGCGGAACTGTTCAAACAGGGGTTTGCCTCGGAAGTATTGGCGCCGAGGTCGCACTACGACAATGGCCGAGAAGCGCGGCGCATGGCGGATATTCTCGTCCGAGCGGGTGTTCCGATAAGTGCGATCACGGAATTTGAAATTGATCTGCTCAGCACATATGGAGAAGCTTTCGCAACGGCAAAGCTGGCCAAAATCCGAGGCTTTAAAAGCCTGCTGATTCCCACCGACTTATTTCCAACACGCCGGACGCGTTGGATATTTCGTCGCGAGCTCGCCTCAATGGGGGTCACCGTAAGCGTGGCGCCGATCACCCCTCCTGACTACAGCGTCGAAAACTGGTGGCGCCATAAGCGCGGCGTCCGAACGCTGGCAAGCGAAGTTCTTAAGTACCTTTACTATCGTGTCGTTTATTGATCCCGCCCGCGACGCGCTGCGAAGATTGGAATCGCTCAACAGCGCCATATAGGAACGCGAGCGTCCGTACGCCGCTCAGCTCAAAGTCTATGCAGGGACTTGAGCCACCCGACCCACGACCGCGGTACGGGACGGCCGCCAGAACACGTTAGCCATTCCTCCGCGACTGAGAAGTCGCGCGTCCTTGGCCACACCGTCTTTCAGGCAATCTAAAGCGTCTTTGAGATCGCAAACAGCAGCGTCGACGCTCTCGATAAGCGCCGCCCGATCTGAGGCGCTCGCCTTTTGCACGGCGCGCAACCCCCGGTGGGCGGTCGCTATCGCCGCGATGACACGAGATAACGTCGGGCTCAAGTCGGAAAAGTAGAGCCCAATGAGCATCTTCATGACCGCGACGTGACTAGCCGCCTTGTCCAGCTCTTTTTCGTCGGGCGCTGCGACATTGGATTCCATCAGCGAGTAGCCGCGGTCAAAGTAGTTCGACAGCAGTCGTTCCAGCACTTCGGTTTCAACGAAGAGCTGCTCGGCTTTCTGTCGCCAGAACGCCAAGGTTTCTTTCGACGCATTGAGATAGAACGTCGATAGTCCAGCGCCGGCTGAACTCAGGACGATGGTGAAAAACAAAGCAAGGATGACCAACACTGCACTCCCCCAGCGCAGTTGTGACGAATCAAAGTATTGCCGAAATGCGTTAACAATATCCTAGACGTCAACGGCCTGAGCGGCCGACCTGCCGCATGAGGAGAAAAACGGCTTACGCGCGTTAGGCGCCGGACGCACTTTCCTATAGAAGTCCTCTTACCCGTGCAGCGCCGCCATTACATGGATTAAAACAGGAAAATCGAGATGGTTCCCCTGCCCTTCGATCGCGCCGAGTACCAGTCGCGTCTCACGAATATTCGCCGGGAAATGGCGAAGCGCGATCTTGACTTACTGATTGTGAACGACGTCGCGAACCAACATTACATAACGGCCTATGATGGCTGGTCCTTCTATACGCCGCAAATTGTCATCGTACCTCCAGAAGGCGAGCCTGTCTGGATCGGGCGGGCCATGGACGCCGCGGGCGGAAAGCTGACCGCCTGGATGAAGCCCGAGAATGTCGTCGGCTTCCCGGAAGATCACGTCCAGCAGCCGGATCGTCATCCCATGGATTGGATCGGACGCTGGATCGCGGAACGAGGCTGGGACAAAGGACGCATCGGCATTGAACTGGAAGCTTACTATTACTCGCCAAAAGCGCATGCGCGGCTCACCGCGGCGCTGCCGAACGCCGCCTTCGTCGACGCCGATTTGTTGGTCAACTGGATTCGTGCGGTAAAGTCGCCAGCGGAGATCGCCTATCTTCGGCTCGGCGCGAAGCTTGCCGAAGCCGCGGTCGCCAAAGCCTATGAGGTGATTGCGCCCGGCGTTCGCGAATGCGACGCGATCGCCGCCATCCAGACCGCTCAATACGGCGGTCTTCCGGACGTCGCCGGCGACATCACCGCTCTTCCTCCGACGATCCTTGCCGGCGAGAATGCGTCAGCGCCTCATTTGATGTGGAGCAATCGGCGATTCACGGATGGCGAGACGATCGCGCTCGAACTCGCCGGCGCGTGTCGCCGCTACACGGCGGGCCTTGCCCGTACGATGCAACTTGGAAAGAAACCGCAGAAAGTCGCCGCCGTCGAAACCGCCGTGCTTGAAGGTATGGACGCGGTCCTAGCGACGGCAAAACCGGGCGTTCTCGCCCATGACGTCGAAGCCGCCTGGCGCGCCGCCATTTCGGGACATGGGCTGAAGAAAGAATCCCGCATCGGCTATTCGATCGGTCTTGCCTATCCGCCGGATTGGGGCGAACACACGATTAGCCTGCGTCAGGGCGATCGAACAATTCTCCAACCCGGTCACGTCGTTCATGCCATCTTGGGCATGTGGATGGAAGGATGGGGCATCGAAGTGAGCGAGACAATCCTCATTACCGACACCGGATGCGAGACGCTGACGAAGTTCCCTCGCGAGATATTCGTGAAAGGCTGATGATGAGCGGCCAAGCGCAACTATCTTCTCTCGGGCTCGATGACGCGTTGCTCGACGCGATGATCGCGGCGAGGCGTCATCTGCACGCCCATCCCGAATTGTCGAACGAGGAGCAGCAAACGCAGGCCTTCGTGCTTGATTGGCTCGAAAGAAACGGCGTTCGCGGCGCCCGCATCGTCGCTGGCGCCGGCGTCGCCGTGGACATCGTCGGCGGCAAACATCCTTCCAATCGAAAGCTTGCGATCCGCGCCGACATAGACGCGCTTCCGATCGACGAGGAATCCGGCGTTCCTTTCGCCTCGATCCGCCGTGGCGTGATGCATGCCTGCGGCCATGATGCGCATACCGCTATGGGACTGGCCGCCGCCGCCGCGCTCAATCGGACGCGCGATTCTTTCAGCGGCGCGATTCGGATCATCTTTCAACCCGCGGAGGAAGCTGAACCGCTTGGCGGCAGACGCGTGGTGCAAGAGGAGAAACTGCTCGACGATGTCGACGCCGTTCTCGGCATCCATGTCGATCCCTATCTTGAAACGGGAAAAATTGCCGCCGCGAGCGGCCCTTATACGCTGGCTTCCGATATTTTCGACATTGTCGTACATGGCCGCTCCGCGCACGCCGCTCGCTCCTTCGAGGGCGTGGACGCGATCGCAATTTCGGCATCGATCATCGCCGAACTGCAGAAGCTGGTTTCCCGTGAGACGGAGGCTTTTGATCCGCTCATTGTTTCGGTGACGAGCATTCAAGGCGGCGGGGCCTATAATGTTCTGGCCGAAAAAGTGGTTCTAAAGGGCACTATTCGCTCCGGCGCGAACGAAACGCGGCAGCGCGCACACTTTCGTGTCGAGGCCATCGCAAAAGGGATCGCGTCCGCGCATGGCGGTTCGGCCGAAGTCACGATCATGCAAGGCGAGCCGCCAGTTCAAAATGACCCGGAGATGGTTCAACTCGTGCGGGAGGCGTTCGCCGACCTTTACGGTCAGGAGGCGTTTGCGTCCTTACCTGGCTGGACCGCGGCGGACGATTTCGGTTTCTATAGCGAGGTCAAGCCCGCCGTCTATTTCCGGCTTGGCGTACGCAATGAGGCGCAAGGGAGCATCTATCCCCTGCACCATCCGAAGTTTCGGATCGACGAAGACGCCATGAGCCTCGGCGCGTCGACGCTCGTCGCCGCGGCAAGACGCTTCCTTACGAGCGTATCTGAGTAAATCCTGTACTCCTCAACGCCTAACCTGTGGAACAACGTGTGAAGAAGATCGGCTTTCTATCTTTCGGTCATTGGTCGCCCTCCAGGGGCTCGCAGACGCAGTCGGGGTCGGACGCACTCTTGCAATCTATCGATCTGGCCGTCGCCGCCGAAGCCCTGGGCGCGGACGGCGCCTACTTTCGCGTGCATCATTTCGCTCGCCAGCTTGCTTCGCCTTTTCCGCTGCTCGCAGCGGTCGGGGCAAAGACACGCCGCATAGAGATCGGCACGGCGGTGATCGACATGCGATACGAGAACCCGCTCTACATGGTCGAGGACGCCGGAGCGGCCGATCTAATCGCCGGCGGCCGCCTGCAGCTCGGAGTCAGTCGCGGATCGCCTGAACAGGTCATCGACGGATGGCGCTACTTCGGCTATCGCCCCGCCGAAGGCGAGAGTGACGCGGACATGGGACGGCGTCACGCGGAAGTATTTCTTGATGCGCTGCGCGGCGAAGGCTTTGCGCAGCCTAATCCTCGGCCAATGTTCCCCAACCCGCCGGGGCTCCTGCGCGTCGAGCCGCATTCGCCTGGCCTGCGCGAACGAATCTGGTGGGGCGCCGGCTCGAACGCCACGGCGGTCTGGGCGGCCAAGCTGGGCATGAATTTGCAAAGCTCGACGCTCAAGAATGACGAAGGCGGCCTGCCGTTCCACGTCCAACAGGCGAACCAGATCCGGGCGTTTCGTGAAGCCTGGAAAGAGGCCGGCCACAAGCGTGAGCCGCGCGTATCTGTCAGCCGCAGCATCTTCGCGCTCGTCGACGACCGCGACCGCGCCTATTTCGGACAGAGGGACGACGAAGATAAGATCGGCTTCATCGACGAAAATACGCGCGCTATTTTCGGCCGCAGCTATGCCGCGGAGCCTGACGTACTCATCGATGAGCTTGCCAAGGACGAAGGTATCGCCGAAGCCGATACATTGCTTCTGACCGTGCCCAACCAGCTCGGCGTCGCTTACAACGCGCATGTCATCGAGGCGATCTTGACTCAAGTCGCTCCCGCGCTCGGGTGGCGGTGACGTTCTCTCAGCGCCGGTCAAGCCCTCTGAGATAGGCGCAGAACATATCGGCCATGGCGTCAGCGTAGGTCTCGATCTCAGCAGCGGTTCGAGGGCTTTCTGAAAAATCCTTCTCCACCGTGCTGAGTCGTCCGGCTGATCAGACAGAGGAAGCGACTTTAAGAAATGGCAGAGGCGCGGCTCTCGTCTTCTCCGAAAGACTGCGTGCGGCGCCTGTAAGCGCTTCGCGGTAGCGAGGATAGTTTCGCGCCGCATCTTCGCGCGGGGCGATCAAACACAGCGTCGCAGCGCAGGTCGCGCCGTCCTGGTGGATCGGCGCCGCGAAACAATGAGTGAAATTATCCGCCAGAGTATCAAACGAGAAAAATCCATCATCACGGGCCTTATGAACCTCGGCGAGAAAGGCCTTTGGCTGCAACTGAGCGCCATTCGGTAGAATAAAGTCCTCCTTCGGGATGAAGGACAGGATCTGTTCGTCGCTCATATGGGAGACGAGCAAACGGCCCGACGCCGTCCACGGGATCGGAATCCTTTCGCCGACGTCCGAACTGATCCGAAACGGCCTGACCCCTTCGCGCATCATGGCGACGGTGTATTTGTCGCCGTCGAGCATGCAGAGTTGAGAGGTCTCGCGGGTCGTCTCGGCGAGCTGGTCAAGGTACGATTTGCATTCGCGGGTAAGATCAAGCTGCGACTGGTAGGCCAGTCCCAGAAAGAACAATTTACGCCCCAGAAAGACGCGACCGTCCTTATCGGCATATTCGAGGAAGCCCGCCTTCAGGAGCAGATTGACGAGCTCATAGACCGTGGATTTCGGCGCCTGGACGCCGATCGCGATTTCATTCGGCCGGGCCGGTCGGCGCAATTCCCGCAAGTAGTCCAAAATCTCCAGAGCTCGATCGAGCCCCCGGGCTCGCCGGCTGACGCCGATCTCTTCAATCGCCTCCAAAGCCATCTCAATCGCCCTTCGCCATGAATCGGGTGTCGTCGCGTCCCCTCGTGTCTTGGCTATTGCGCGATTTTTGAAACAACGCTAGCGTCACGAAGTCTGTTATAGCGATATTATGTCCGTTATAGCGGAATTTGTCCAGAAGCGGACGCGAAGTCGGCCTTTGAAGGGGTCCGCCAAGCGCCGCTCAGACATCGGAACTCGGGCGCAGGCCCCGCATCGGAGGGAGTTTCACATGAAGAGATTATCACTGGCGGCGGTCAGCGCCGTTTGCCTCGGTCTATTCGCTTTCGTTGGGATGACGAGCGAGGCGGCCGCAGCCGCCAAATGCATAAAGGGCGACCGCAAGCCGCCCTTCACCATCGGCTGGGCCGACATCTATTCCGTCCCAACTTGGATGAAGGAGACGCAAGGAACGATCGAGAAGGAGGTGGAGGAACTCAAGAAGCAGGGTCTCGTCTCCAAGCTCGTCGTAACGGACGCTCAGGGCGACGCCAACACACAGATTCAGCAAATTCAGTCGATGATCGATTCCAATGTCGACGCGATCATTCTCATTGCCGGCTCGTCCTCCGCGCCGGGCCGGGTGATCGCTGACGCCTGCGCAAAGGGCATCGCGATCATCAATTTCGATAGTCTCGTCGACACCGACCAGGTCACCGCCAAGATCAACACCGATTCCGCGCAATGGGGCGCTGGCGCGGCGAATTTCCTGATCGACGCGATGGGCGGCAAGGGCAAGATTCTTGTGCTCAATGGTCCGGCCGGCATCTCGGTCAGCGACGATCGCCGCAAGGGCGCAGAGCCCGTGCTCAAAGCCCATCCTGATGTGACGATCCTCGCCGAGACCAACACGGCCTATAATGTGGCGCCGGCTCAGGAAGCGGTCACCAATCTCCTCTTCGCCCATCCGGAGATCGATGGGATTCTTTCACTCGGCGGCGCCCTCTCGGCGGGCGCGGTCCTCGCCTTCGACAAACAAGGGCGGCAGCAAGTGCCGATCACCGGCGAAAATGCGCGTCAGTTCCTCGAATTGTGGAAAGCTAAGAACCTTAAGTCGTGGGCGACGATGCAGCCGAACTGGCTCGGCGCCTTCGCGACCTATGCCGCTGTGCAGGCGCTGACCGGCAAGGACGTTCCGGCCTTCGTCAAGATTCCGCTGCCGATCATCGACAATTCGAACCTCGATCAGTATCTCGCCAAGGCCAAGGATTTCCCGGCTGACGGCTATATCTACTCGCCTTACGATCAGAAACTCTTCGACCAGCTTCTCGCGCAGAAGTAGCAAGAACCGGAAACGGTCGTGACAATGGCGCCTGCTCCGACCCTCGCCGCCCGCGGCGTGTCGAAGTCGTTTTTCGGCAATCCGGTGTTGCGGGGCGTATCGATCGCCTTGCAACCCGGCCGTATTCACGCGCTGCTGGGCGAGAACGGAGCGGGCAAGTCGACGCTGATCAACATATTGTCAGGGGCTCTCCTCCCCGACGACGGCGTCGTCGAAATCGACGGCCGCGCCTTTCGCGGCCTCAATCCTCGCGAGGCGCATCGCGCTGGCGTCGCGGTGGTTCAACAGGAGCTGGGCCTGACCAGTGAACTCTCCATCGCTGAAAATATCGGCCTTGGGGCGCTGCCGCGCCGCTATGGATTGATCGACTATCGAAGCCTCGCCAAACGCGCCCGCGCGGCGATGGCGCTTGTCGGATTGGACGAAGATTTGGCGACGCCAGTCGGCGATCTGCCACTTGGCCGACGGCAGATGGTCGAAATCGCCAAGGCTCTGTTTCGCGAGCCGCGCGTCCTGATCCTCGACGAGCCGACATCGTCCCTCTCGGCTCATGAAGCCGAGACACTGACGCGGCTGCTCGAACGCCTTCGCGAGCGTGGGGTCGCCATCCTCTATATTTCGCATCGACTGAACGAGGTCATGCGACTTTGTGACCACGTCACCGTACTGAAGGATGGAGTTGTCACGGCGGACCGCTCGACTGAAGGCGTCGAAGCTGCGGATCTCGTCCGTCTGATGGTCGGACGCGATACCGGCCATCTTTTCCCGGAATGGACGCCGAGCGCCGCGGCCAAACCGATCATCTCCGTCTCGGGACTTTCGTCAGCGGTCTTGCGCGACGTCGATCTATCGATCCGGCGTGGCGAAGTGCTGGGCATCGGCGGCTTGGTGGGGCAAGGACAAGAGGACCTGCTACTCAGCCTCTACGGCGCCCTGCCCGCCTCCGCCCGAAACGCCGACTTCAACGGACGAGCGCAATTGCCGCCTTCCGTACGCACGGCAAACGACCTCGGACTCGCCTATGTCCCCGCCGATCGCAAGCGGGAAGGCCTTCACCTCATTCACGCCATCGCCTGGAACCTGATGCTGCCGAGCCTTGCGCAGGCGCGCGGCTTATCGCTGCGCGACCGCGCCAAGGAGCGCGCGACAGCCGGCGGGCTGGCCGACCGCTTCGCAATCAAGGGCGATCTGACGCGGCAGGTGCAGGCTCTTTCGGGCGGCAACCAGCAGAAGGTCGCGCTGGCGAAATGGACGCCGGGCGACCCGCAGGTCCTGTTGCTGAACGATCCGACGCGCGGCGTCGATGTCGAGACCAAACGCGAAATCTATGCCCTGCTGCGGCGCGTTGCCGGCGAAGGCAAGGCGATCGTCCTTTCCAGTTCCGACACGCCGGAGCTGGTGCATCTTTGCGACCGCGTCGCGGTGATGCGCGAAGGACGAATCGTCGCCTCCATCGAGCGCGATGGGCTGAGCGAAGAAGCGATTGTCGCCGCTTCGATGGGCGCGGAATCGGCAAAGGCCGCGGCATGAACGCCGCAACCGCAGCAGCGCCGCGGGTCTATTGGCCGGTACAGTGGCGGCGTAATCGCGGCGTCAACGGCCTCATCATCGTCGTTGCGGCGCTTCTCGCGCTCTACGCTTATTTATTTCCGGGTCTGATTAGCGTCAGCGGCGTTTCGAAATTCTCACAGAGCTGGCTGCCGCTGGCGCTCGTCTCCATGGCGCAGGCCATTCTCATGATCGCCGGCGGCGTCAGTCTGGCGATCGGCGCAATGGTGAGTCTTGGCGCCGTCATCGCCGCAACGACGATGGCGGGGCCGCTTGGCGTCGTGGGCGGCGTTGCGTTGGCGATCCTCGCCGGCGTCGGAGTCGGCGCGGCTTGCGGCTTGATCGTCGTCCGTCTCGGTCTGCCAGCGATCGTCGTTACCCTCGCCGCCTCGTTCATCGTCGGCGGCGCCGCTTTGCTCATCCTGCCGCGGCCGGGAGGCGCGATCCCCGCGTGGCTTTCGGACCTGGTCGCGGGCAATACGCCGGTAGCCGCCCTGCTGCTGGTCGTCGCTGTCGTACTCTGGAAAATCTACCTTGCGACGCCGATCGGCCTTAGCCTTTACGCGGCCGGCGAAAACCCGGTCGCGGCCTATCGCGCTGGCGTCTCCGTCGACGCCGCCCGCATCGCAGCCTTTGCCGTCAGCGGCCTTTTATCGACTTGCGCCGGCGTCTTCGTCGCTGCACAGACAGGATCGGGCGATCCGGTGATCGGAGAGGCCTTCACCCTGAATTCAATCGCGGCGGCAGTTCTCGGCGGCGTCGGTTTTCTTGGCGGACGCGGCGCGATGCGCGGCGCCATTGCCGGCAGCCTGCTGCTCAGCGTGATGATCAATGTGATGTATTTCCTCGGCTTCCCGCCGGTCGCACATTACATCGCGCAAGGCCTGATCATCGTCGGCGCAGTGGCGCTGCCGGCGTTCACTTCGCGCAGGAGATCGGCGTGAGCGCGAGCGACGCGACCCGTTTTCCAAGGCTCAGCACGCGCGCGATTCTGACGAGCCGGCCGTTCCTCACCGTCGTGATCGTCATTGCGGTCTGGGTCGTCGCGTCTCTGCTCAAGCCCGGCTTCGGCGCCTATGGCCATCTTCGCTACCTACTCGAACTCGGCGCCGTCGTCGGCCTCGCCGCGATCGGGCAGACTTTCGTGGTGATTGCGGGCGGGATCGATCTTTCCGTTGGCGCGATCGTGACGGTCAGCGCGGTCGGATTGCCGCTCGCCACACTTCCCAGCGATGAAAGCGGCGCTTTCGCCGCCATCGTCATTCTGGCTGCCGCTGCGGTCATCGGAGCCCTCAATGGCTTAGGCGTCGCGCTGTTGCGCGCCCATCCGATGATCATGACTTTGGCGATGGCCACGTTCCTTCAGGGCCTCTTGATTCTGATCGCAGGCGGCAGCGCCGTCTCGGCGCAGAGTCCGCTGCTGGAATGGCTTGGCTCCGCACGGCCTGCCGGCGTTCCCGCGGGCGTCTTGGTCTGGATCCTGGCCTCGGCTCTCTCGCTTGTCGTGTTACATGCGACGCCCTTCGGCGCGCGCGTCTTCGCGATCGGCGCCAATTCGCTCGCGGCTAATCTCTCCGGCGTCAATGTTTCCGCGACGACGGTCGCCGTCTATGCGATCAGCGGCCTTACCGCAGGAATGACCGGCCTTCTTCTGCTCGGCATGAACGGGCAGGGTTATGTCGGGATTGGCGATCCGTACCTTTTGTCGTCAATCGCGGCCGTGGTGCTCGGCGGCACGTCGATTCTCGGCGGTTCAGGCACTTACGCCGGCTCGATTCCCGGCGCGGTTCTCTTGGTGACGATCACGGCGCTGATTACCGTGGTCAATGCCTCGCCGGGCTGGCGAAGCATCTTGTTCGGATCGCTCATTCTGGCGTTGTTATTGTTCTCAGGACGGGAAGCGCGTCGAAGATGATGCTGGTCGCCACGGTAGAGTCGCAAAGGCCGAAAATCGCCGAGGCCGAGCGCCGATCAAAGGCGCGCGTTATTCTTACCTTGTCGGCTTCAACGAAACCCAATCTCCAGCGGCGAGAAGTTGCAATGATGAAGCACTACCAGGTTAGCCCGCGCATGGCGCAAGCGGTGACGTACAATGGCGCGGTTCATATCGCTGGCCAGGTCGCCAACAATCGCAAGGCAGGCATCGAGGATCAGACGCGCCAAGTTCTTGCGAAAATCGACGCTTTGCTCGCCGAAGCGGGCACTAGCAAATCCAAACTCGTCGCCGTGAACGTCTTTCTGCCGCATATCACCGACTTCGAAGCGATGAACATCGTCTATGACGCCTGGGTCGACCCGGAAAGACCGCCGGCGCGAGCCTGCGTCGAGGCGCGCCTCGCCGATCCCGATTTGCGGATCGAGATGACGGCAATCGCGGCTGTTTAACACTTGGTCGCCCGCCTCGGCGGTTCGACAGCCTGCGGCGTGACCCTGTCGAGCGCCGACGCATGATATCCAGAGCCGGCGATTGCTTGGTCAGGCTCGCGGAAGTTATCAAGTGAACGAAAATTATTCGTCGTGAAAGGTTGCTTATGCATCGTTCGATGTGGACCTACGCTTGGGACATTCTCGATCTCGGCTTCGATCGCGTCATCGACGAATTGCGTGACCGCGCGGGTCTCAACAGCATCAGCTTAGCGACATCCTATCACGCGGGCCGTTTCCTTCAGCCGCGCAGTCCGAAGCGAAAATCCTACTTTCCCGAGGATGGCACGATCTATTTTCATCCAACTCCCTCACGCTGGGAGGGATTGAGAATCCAGCCAAAAATCGCCGACCTCATCACGGCGGGCGGCGATGTTCTGCGCGAGCTCGTGCGTCGCCGCGACGACGGCGGTCTAAACGTTTGCTGCTGGACGGTTTGCCTTCACAACACCCGGCTCGGGCTTCTCCACCCGGGCGCGGTGACGCGCAATGCTTTCAACGATCCGAACTACTATAATCTTTGCCCCTCGAACCCCGACGCGCGCGCCTATGTCTGCGCTTTGGTCGAGGACGTGACCCACGCCTACAGGCCGGATATCGTCGAACTCGAGAGCCCTTCTTTCATGGGTTTCGCGCATGAATTCCATCATGAGAAAGACGGCGTCGGCCTGACGGCGGAGGACGATTTTCTATTGTCGCTCTGCTTCTGCGACTCGTGCCGTTCGGGCGCCGCCGCCGCGGGCGTCAATGTCCAGGCGGCGCACCGCCTTGTGGCGCAATGGATCGAGGAGACTTGCGAA
Source organism: Roseiarcus sp. (assembly GCA_030153205.1). GTDB lineage: Bacteria > Pseudomonadota > Alphaproteobacteria > Rhizobiales > Beijerinckiaceae > Roseiarcus. The sequence goes on from JASLHV010000167.1 coordinate 12,367, forward strand.
CGTGAGACGCCGAAGCCACGGTTTCCGGATTTTCCGGCCGGCGGCCTCGACACGTTTCGTTCATTTCCCGCGCTGCATGAATTTCTTTTATGGCGAATGGAGCCTGTCACCTCCCTTATCAAGGAAATCCGCGCACGCGCCCATCCGGCAAGCCGCATCGTCCTCATTGACCTCGCCGATGGCTGGCTCGGCGGTTGCGACCTCGAAGCGATCGGCAAAATTTGCGATGGCGCCATTCTCTGCGTCTACGGAATTCTGCCGGAGCAAGCGGCGGCTATTGTCGCGAAAGGCAGAGCGGCGGTTGGGCAGGAAAAGTTTCTCGGCGCTGGGTTGCGCGTGTTTCGCCAGGACGTCGACGGCGCCGAAGGTTTGGCGCGCGCGGCCAAAGCTTGCATCGAGAGCGGCGCCGAAGCGTTAAACTTCTACAATTACGGCCTCGTACCGGCGCCACGACTGGACTGGATACGCAACGCGATTTGAAGCGGGCGCGCCGCTACGCCGCGTTCATTCGCCAATGATAGCGCGCATCTTTACGCGGAAGGCGGCGAGGGTCGCGCTGAGTTGTTCGCGTTGGGCATCGAAGCGATGCGTCGGCGCCGGAATAGAAACCGCGACTGGTCGCCCGAACGCATCGAGCATCGCTACGCCAACCGCACTTATGCCTTCGCCATGTTCGCCGAGGTCAAATGCGAGATGCTTGCGTCTTACGACATCAAGCTCGCGAAGCAGTTTCGCCTCGTCCTTCAAGGGATGGTCGCGATGCTCG
>JASLHV010000301.1 GCA_030153205.1 Roseiarcus sp.
AGCGCCTCCCTTTCCTCAAATGCCCGGTACGGGATAACGTCGGCACATTTCGCGCACAGCTTGCCGCGTCTGTTCGGTCGTCGCTGTGTCCGAAGATCGACGCAGCGTCCGGACGATCCATTGCGCGATTTGCGTCATGTCGGCTTCACTCATCCCGCGCGTCGTGCATGCCGGCGTCCCCAGCCTCACGCCGCTTGGGCGCAGAGGCGGCCTAGGGTCGTCCGGAATGATTTGTTTGTTCGTCGTGAGGCCAATCCGATCCAGCGCCTCTTCCGCCGCCTGCCCATCGAGCCCAAAGCTCGCCATTGTGTCGATCACCATCATATGATTGTCGGTGCCGCCCGTAACGAGCGTCACGCCTTCGGAAACAAGGGCCTCAGCGAGAGTCTTGGCGTTGCGCAAGACCGCCTGCGCATAGTGAGCGAATTCGGGAGCCATCGCCTTTTTGAATGTTATGGCGGCGCCGGCGATATTGTTCATATGGGGCCCGCCTTGGAGGCCTGGAAATACGGCGCTATCGACCCTTCTCGCATGGTCCTTTCTCGTAAGAATTAAGCCGCCGCGCGGGCCGCGCAAGGTCTTATGCGTCGTTGTGGTGACGACGTCGAAACCGAAATCGAGAGGGTTGCGCATGACATTGGCGGCCACGAGCCCGCCGATATGTGAAATGTCGGCCATGGTCAGGGCGCCGACTTCGTCAGCGACTTTTTTGAATGCGGTGTAGTCATAGTCGCGAGGGTATGATGAATAGCCGCAGAGAACGATCTTGGGGCGCGTCGCTTTTGCCGTCGCCATCAACGCGTCGAAATTAATCGCACCGCCTTGATGCGACGCAGTTTTGTAGCGCGCGAAATTGAAAACTTTGCCCATGTGCGAGACAGGCGCGCCATGCGTCAAATGTCCGCCATGCGAGAGATCCATCGCCAGCACCGTATCGCCGGGATTGAGAAAGGCGAAATAGCAAGCCTGGTTCATCGGCGAGCCAGAGAGCGGCTGGACGTTCGCGTGTTCAGCTCGAAACAGCGCGCAGGCGCGATCACGCGCGACATTTTCGATTATGTCCGTATACTCTTGTCCGCCGTAGTAGCGCCGGCCCGGATAGCCTTCCGAATATTTGTTGGTCAGAACCGAACCTAGCGCCCCGAGCACTTCCGGATAGGTATAATTCTCCGATGGAATCATCTCGACGCCGTCGACCTGACGACGCTCCTCGCCACTGATCGCGTTAGCAATGTCGGAATCGAATGAGTGAAGCTGCGTTCGATAAGCGTCCATGGGCGTCTTCCTTCATTAGCGGAAGATAGGCCGACGTTTTAGTCGACCGCCCAGGCGAACGGCTTGACGACGTCGCGCTCCCTGATGGTGCTCCATCTGAAACTCGCCAGTCGCGCGACGCTGGAATTTAGCGCGATGGGGCAGAAAGGCAACGCGCCGATCGGGGCACCGTTAAATGCCTTCTCGTGGCGACCGGCGCGCGGAGGCATGTGAAATTCCACGCGCCCGTGCTAAATCTTCCGCTTTTCCAGCATCGAGCGTACGGCCGCAGCGAGTTCCGCCGGACGGAATGGCTTGCGCAGAAGAGGCGCATCGCCAATCGCGGCATCGAGCGCCTCAGAATTGGCAAAACCGCTAATGAAAAGGATCTGCGCGCCGGCGCATTTTTCACGCAATTCCAACGCTGTCTCGGCGCCATTCATACCCGGCATGGCGAAATCCAATATCAGCAGATCCGGCGCGAAGTTTTCGAGGACTTGCAACGCTTCTTCACTATGAGCAGCTTCGCGCACGTCATAGCCAAGATCGGACAAAAGCCCGATCACGAAGGCGCGGACGTCGCTGTCGTCGTCGACAACCAATAGTTTTTCCGATCCAGCCGCACGAATGATCGGCATTTCCGGATTAGCCGCCATCGCCGCGCTTGAATTGGAGCGCGGCAACCAAACGGTGACTGTGGTTCCCTTGCCGATCTCGCTCGCAATTATAACGTCGCCGCCAGATTGCTTGGCGATGCCATAGACTTGCGATAAGCCCAGGCCCGTACCTTTTCCGGGCGCCTTGGTCGTGAAGAACGGGTCGAAAGCGCGGGTGACGACCGCTGGCGACATGCCGCTTCCGGTATCGGAAACCTCGACCGCCACCATATCAGGATCAGTGGAGCTAACCATTGTTCTGATAGTCAACGCGCCCCCGCTCGGCATCGCGTCGCGGGCGTTGATCGACAAATTGAGAATGGCGAGTTCAAGCTGGTTGGCGTCCGCCATCGCAGGCGGCAGGTCCGCAGCGAGATCGGTATTGATCGCAATGCTCGCCCCAAGGGTCTGATCCAAAAGGCCATGCATGCCCAGGATCAGAGCATTGACATCGACGGGCGCCGATTTCAGCTTCTGTGTCCTCGAAAACGCCAGAAGCTGCGACGTGAGTTTCGCGCCACGCTGCGCGGCCTTCAGAGCGTTCTCGGCCAACCGCTGTACACGGGAGTCTCCGGTTCGGCTGCGGATGAGATCGACATTGCCCACGACCGCCGTCAGCAGATTGTTGAAGTCGTGCGCCAGGCCGCCGGTGAGTTGTCCCACGGCTTGCATCTTCTCGGCTTGGACAAGTGCGGCCTCGGCCTTCTGGCGTTGAGAAATCTCCTCCATGAGTTTGACATTGGCGGCCGCCAATTCGGCGACGCGGTCCTGAACGCGTTGCTCCAAGGTCTCGTTAAGCCGCCGCAACTCGTCTTCAGAACGACGTATCCGGAGAAGCGCGTTGATCGCCGCCGCCAGTTCCAATGGTTCGGCCGGCTGGACCAGAAAGGAATCTGCGCCGGAATCCAGCCCAAGCGTGCGATCCGCCGACGTCGTGAAAGTTGCCGACGTCATCAAGATCATGATGCTCGGCCATTTCGCCTTGACGTACCGGCACACGTCGAACCCGCTGACGTCAGGCAATTGCACGTCCAAAAGCAAGACCGCCGGTTTTTCCTTCTCTACCGTTCGCAACGCCTCGGCGCCGTTTGTCGCCTCGAGGACGTTGAATCCTGCCTGCAGCAAGTCACGAGTCTTGACGTAGCGC
>JASLHV010000342.1 GCA_030153205.1 Roseiarcus sp.
GCGCGACCATCCAGAATTGCCCGATCTCATCCCTGGCGGTTCGCCGCATAATCCGATGGGCGCTCGGGCCCTGACGCTGGATCGCGACGAGATCGCCATCCACGGCACCACCGCCGCGATGCGGCCCTCGGTCGGCACGGCCGCGTCCTACGGCTGCATCCGCATGCTGAATGAGGATGTTATCGACCTTTATGATCGCGTGCCGGTTGGCGCGCCCGTGGTCATGGCCCCCTGAAGCCGCGATCAGAAGTCGCTGGCGATGCCCCGGTTCTCCCAGTCGCCATAACGCGTCGGCTCAGGGCCTTCACGGCCATTGATTTCGCGGGGTTGCGATGGCGCCTTCTCCGCGCGCCTCGCCGCGGCTTCAGCCAAAGCCCGCTCGGCCGCCTCACGATTGCGCGCAGCGGATTTGTCTTGCGGCGTGTCGCTCAGAGGTTTTTCGTTCAATTCGCTACCATTCATCGGCCGGCCGCGTTGTGACGATAGGACGGCCACGACACAATCTTGCTATGTTCGTCCGGCTATTCAATGACCTGATTCGAAGAGGCAAGCCCGTTTGAAGCCGCCGGACCGTCCGCGTAATGCTCCTGTCCGGCGCTTTATAGCGCAGCGCGCGCAGCAACCCGAGCCGCCGCCGCCGGGCCTCGCGCCCCGGATCGCCGCCGCGCAAATCCTGGCCGAGACTTTGACCAAGGGCCGCTCGCTGGAGGACCGCTTTTCCGGCGACAGCGCGCTAGGGCCGCTTGCCGGGCTTGATTCGCGCGATCGCGCCTTGGCGCGCGCCATTGTGACAGCCGCCTTGCGCCGGCTCGGCACGATCCGAAAGGCGATCGCCCGCTTTCTCGAACGCGGAGCACCGAAAAAGAGCGGCTCCTTCGATTGGATCATGGTCGTGGCCGCGGCGCAGATTTTGTTTCTCGACGCGCCCGATCATGCGGCCGTCGATCTTGCCGTTCGCGCCGCGCGCGCCGACCCCGCGGCCGCGCCGTTTGCGGCGGTCGTCAACGGCGTGCTCCGCAATATCGCCCGCGACAAGCAGGCGATCCTCGAGGCGGCCGACGCGCTTGACGACGATACGCCGGCCTGGCTCGCCACACGTTGGCGCAACGCCTACGGCCTCGCCCGCGCCCGCGCCATCGCCGAGGCCCATCGGCAGGAGCCGACGCTCGATCTCAGCGTGAAGTCCGATGTCGAAGGCTGGGCGCGTCGTCTTGATGGCATCGTCCTACCGACCGGCTCGCTTCGTCTCGACGCGCATCGGCCGATCCGCGAATTGGAGGGCTATGAATCCGGCGAATGGTGGGTGCAGGACGCCGCTGCCGCGCTGCCCGCGCGATTGCTCGGTCAGATCGCCGGACTTCGGGTTGTCGACCTTTGCGCGGCGCCCGGAGGCAAGAGCGCGGAACTCGCCGCGGCCGGGGCGCTTGTCACAGCCGTCGATCGCTCCGCCGAGCGGTTGAAGCGGCTGGCGGCCAATTTCGAGCGGCTGCGCCTTAGCGTCGAAGTCGCGGTTTCCGATGCGCTGAGCTTTGAGGCGCCGCCCTTCGACGCCGTGCTTCTCGATGCGCCCTGCACGGCGACCGGCACGATCCGCCGGCATCCCGACGTCGCCTGGACGAAACGCGCAGGCGACATCGCCACGCTGGCGACGCTTCAAGCGCAGCTCCTCGACCGGGCGATTGCGCTCGCCAAGCCGGGCGGCCTTATTGTCTTTTGCACCTGCTCGCTCGAGCCGGAAGAAGGCGAGGCGCATATCGGCGCTCTGCTCCGGCGCAATCCGGACGTACGACGCGTTCCGATTCAACCGCACGAGATTGGCGGCCTCGCCGAATGCCTTTCGGAAACTGGCGATTTGCGCACGCTGCCGTGCCATCTGCCGGGATCGACGCCGCGGCTTTCGGGACTCGACGGCTTTTTCGCCGCTCGTTTGCGGCGTGCAACCTGACTGCTCTCGCCTGAAGCGAGCCGCCGTGCTTTACTGAAAAATCGAACAGCCGATAGTGCGCTTGTCGAGGAAAATTTGAGTTCCCAGGCCGCCGCGGCGATCAAAATAAGGTTACTCGGGTGGGGGGCGCGACTTTGGCTGCAGCGCTTGGCGCGGCCGTTCTCAGTGGCGGCGCGCCGCCTCGCCGCAATAGGCGCGCGCCGGCCTGAACGTTTGGCGATCGCGCCGCGGGATATTCGCACCGCCGATCCGATCGCCGCGCGCGACATCTACGCTGGCGTATTCGCCTTCGCGGGCCGCACAGCCGATTCTCATGGTCTTTCGCCCTTCGAACTGCCGCCGCCCTCGCAAAATTGGGCGGAGGCGTTACACGGTTTCGGCTGGCTGCGCGATCTTGCCGCCGCCAATACCGGCTTATCGCGCGCCAACGCCCAGGCTCTTGTCGAGGATTGGCTCAATGTGACGGCGCGGCGCAGCCGTACCGCGGATCTCGCGGCCGCCTATGAGCCGCGCGTGATCGCCCGCCGGCTGCTCTCGTGGCTCAGCAATTCGCCGATGATCCTGGAGAGCGCCGATCGAAACGCCTATCGGCGATTCGCGCGCAGCATTGGCGCGCAGGCCTTCATGCTGGAGCGGGCCCTGGCCTATGGGCTGACGGGCGAGGCGAGGCTGACAGCGGCGATCGCTTTGACCCAGACCGGGCTTTCGCTGGAGGACGCGGCCCCTCTCCTGAGACGGGCGACGCGACTTCTCGCCGCCGAGCTTTCCCGACAGATTTTGGCGGATGGCGGCCATGTCGCGCGAAACCCGCAAACCTTGGTCGAGCTTCTGCTCGACCTGTTGCCGACCCGCCAGGCCTTCGCCGCCCGCGGCGTGACGCCGCCGGAACAATTGCTCAACGCCATCGACCGGATGACGCCGATGCTGCGCCTTTTCCGCCATGTCGACGGCGCGCTCGCCAACTTCAACGGCATGACCGTCGGCGCGCCGGAGACGCTCGCCACTCTGCTCGCCTATGGCGATGCAGGCGCGGCGACGATCGATGCGCCCTATTCCGGCTACCAGCGTCTGGAAGCCGGCGCCTCCGTCGCGATCATCGACGTCGGCGCGCCGCCGCCGTGGGAATTTTCGCAGGAGGCTCACGCCGGCTGTCTGTCGTTCGAATTCTCGTCGGACTTTTACCGGATCATCGTCAATTGCGGCGCGCCGCCGTCGGAGCTTGTCGAGGCGCGCGCCGCCGCCCGCGCGACCGCCGCGCATTCGACGCTGGTGATCGGCGATCGCTCGAGCTGCCGTTTCGCTGGCGCGACGCCTCTCGAATCTCTCGCCAAAGGCGCGGTGCTCGAGGGCCCCTCAAATATTGAAGCCAAGCGCAGCGTCGAAGCCGACTGGCTGCATGTCGAGGCCTCGCATAACGGCTACGCCAGGAGCTTCGGCGTGCTGCATCAGCGGAGGCTGATCCTGCGGCGCGACGGGCTCGCTCTCTTTGGCGAAGATCGGCTCGCGCCGGCGGGCAAGACCAAGCGCGCCGGCGAAGCCGCGGTCGCGACGCGTTTCCATCTCCATCCCGACGTACGTTCGGAAGCGGGCGAAACCGGCGCCGCGCTCATTCTCCCCTCGGGCGAGCAATGGCTGTTCGAAGCGGGCGGACGGCCGATCGCTCTCGAAGAGAGCATTTTCTTCGCTTCGCCGGGAAGGCCGCGTCGCTCGACGCAATTGGTCGTGCACAGCACGCTCGCCGACAGCGAGCCGATCGTATGGTCCCTCGCGCGCGCCGCGACGGCGGGGTGAGGGACAAACCCTTCTCCCGCTTGCGGGAGAAGGTGGCCGCGCAGCGGCCGGATGAGGGTAGGGCGCAGGACTTTGAAGTCGGCGGCTTCCCCTCACCCCAGCCCTCCCCGCAGGCGGGAGAGGGCGCGCGTCGCCATCCGCCCGCCCCAGTTCCCGCCCCGCCCAAATCATGCTAACCGCCGCCGCGAGACGGCCGCCTCTGATAAGGCCGCGTGGAGTGTTCATGGCCAATGATTTCGCGCGGGTCGCCCGCGCCTTGATTTCCGTTTCGGACAAGACTGGGTTGACAGAACTCGCGGCCGCGCTGGCCGCGCGCGGGGTCGAATTGGTCTCGACCGGCGGCACGGCCAAGGCCCTTGCCGCCGCGGGCTTCGCCGCGCGCGACGCCGCCGAACTCACCGGCTTTCCCGAGATGATGGACGGCCGCGTCAAGACGCTTCATCCCGGCATTCACGGCGGCCTTTTGGCGGTGCGCGAAAATCCGGCCCATGAGGCGGCGATGCTTGCGCATAATATCGCGCCGATCGATCTCCTCGTCGTCAACTTGTACCCTTTCGAAGAGACGCTCCGCCGCGGCGGCGATTTCGAGGAGATGATCGAGAATATCGACATCGGCGGCCCCGCGATGATCCGCGGCGCGGCCAAGAACCATGGCGACGT
>JASLHV010000347.1 GCA_030153205.1 Roseiarcus sp.
GCCGCGCCCGCCGTCTCCGCCGTCAGGGCCGCCGAATTCGATGAACTTCTCCCGCCGGAACGAGACCGCGCCCGCCCCGCCGTCGCCAGAACGAACGAAGATGCGCGCCTGGTCGAGGAACTTCATGAGGTCCCGCTCGTCACGGAGCGCGCGCCAGTTCGATCGACGCCGCCGCTTTGAGGCTTCGCGCGCCGGCGCCGGCCCAATCGACATGGGCGAGGCGAAAGCTCATGCATTCGACCAAGCCGCCGCGGGCCGGCGCGCCCTGTAGCCCCGTGCCGATGCGCACCAACCCGCATTTGCCAAGGACAGCTTGCGAAGCCTGGTTCTCGACCCTAACGTTAGCGAGGATCTCGACAGTGCGAGTGAGCGTGAAGGCTGCGTCGATCGCAGCCTCTGCGGCCTCCGTCGCCAGGCCCTTCCCCCAGACTTCCGGCGCCAACACAAAGCCGAGCGCCAGGCGGTCCGTGCCGCGCGATTCGAGGCTGATCGCTCCGATGGCGTCGCTTTTGCCGCGAATCGGCGTCATCACCAAGGTCAGGTCTCGACCAGCGGAGTTCGCTTCGCGCGCAGCGTAAATGAACCGCTCGGCCGAGCCTTCCGGATAGGGATGGGGAATGCGCGCCGTATATCGGGCGACTTCCCAACGGCTGCAAAATTTATGAATCGCCGCGGCGTCGCAGATTCTCGGCCAGCGCAGCCAAAGCCGCGGCGTCTCAAGCCGGAACACATCGTCTCTCGCCAGATCGGGGAACATGTCATCACCGGTCAGCGGCCCGCTCAATGGGCCAAAACACGACGAAGGGGACGCGACGATCGCATCCCCTTCGTAAGCTTTGCTTACCGGACGAATGAGCAGGCTCTTTGGCCTTTGATCTCATCTCGAAACTTTGTCTTTCGAGAACGTCCGCGGGGCTTGTCGCCGAAGCGGGGTTCTCGTCTTTTCCCCCGCTTTATTCTGAAGCGCTAATGGTTCGCACCGTTACATATTGGCGCCCGTCGCCTTTTCGCTCGAAAGCGACTTCTCCGGCGGCGGTGGCGAACAACGTATGGTCCGTACCAACGCCGACATTGCGGCCGGGGTGAAATTTCGTTCCTCGTTGGCGTACAAGAATCATGCCGCCGAGAACCTTCTCGCCGCCGAACTTCTTCACGCCCAGACGCCGGCCGGCCGAATCGCGCCCGTTGCGCGACGAGCCACCTGCCTTCTTGTGAGCCATTTTCTCGCTCCGAAACCTTGCTGGTGCCTGCCCTGAAGGGCACGGCGCACGTGTTGAATTTACCTATAGCGCATTCGAACGCGCCGGGGAATCGTTCGTTGTGTCTATCCGCCTGCGGAAGAGGACTTCTCCCCCGAGGGCGCTTCGCCGCCTGTCAGGATGTCCGTCACGCGAACGACCGTCAGGTCTTGCCGATGGCCGCGCTTGCGCTTGGAATTCTTGCGCCGGCGCTTCTTGAAGGCGATGACCTTGGGCCCGCGCGTCTGTTCGACGATCTCACCGACCACGCTTGCCCCTGCGACGTGCGGCGCGCCAACATGATTGGTGGCGCCGTCGAACAGCGCCAGCACCTCGCCGAACAGGATTTTTGCGCCGGCTTCGCCGGGCAAGGTCATGACGGTAATCTTGTCCTCGGCGGCCACCTTATATTGTTTGCCGCCGGTCTTGATGACTGCGAACATCGTTGTTTCCCGTGTTCCACCCGGCTCGCTACGCATGAGCCATGCGCGGCCGGCTTCTGGGCAGTTGACCGAAAATGCGGCTTTCGCCGCGGGCTTGACGCTCGGCTTTTAAGCTTAAGGCGCTTGAAAACCAAAAGCGCGGCTTTGGCGGCCGCGCTGGAGCGGCTGAGCCTATAGGCGGAGGTTCAATCAGTGTCAACACTTTTGCAGCCCTCCTTGCTGGCGGCGCGTCGCGGGCGCCGTTACGTTGGCGCAGGAGTCCTAGGAGAAGGTATGTTCGTCGATTGGCTGCTCGCCAGCTTCCATCATCTGGCGGTCTTTTCCCTCGCGGCGATTCTGTCGGCAGAGATCTTTCTAACGGCGGGGCCGATCGATGACCGCTTGGTCCTCAGGATCGCTCGCATCGACGCCTGGTTCGGCCTTGTCGCGGCGCTTGTGGTCGCGGCCGGGGTCCTGCGGGTGTTCTTTGGCGCCAAGGGTTACGAGTATTATTGGGTCAACATCTTCTTTTGGGCCAAGATGGCGCTGTTCGTCGGAGTCGGCCTCGTCTCCGTCGCGCCGACCATGCTGTACATCGGGTGGCGCCGCCGCGTTCGCGCCGTCCCTTCCTTTCGCCCGCCAGCGGACGAGATCGCGCTATTGCGCCATGCGCTCTATGTCGAGGCGGGCCTCTTCGCCCTCCTGCCGCTCTGCGCCGCGGCCATGGCGCGCGGCTACGGGATGTGAGGGCTATACGCCCTCGACGATCCGCATGTCTCGGTCGACGCCGCCCGCGAGCGCGTCCAGCGCCTCCTTGTAAGCGGGACTGTCATGCGCCGCCTTCGCCGCCTCGACGCTGTCAAATTCGAGAAGCACCGTGCGCTGTTGTATGCCTGCTTCATAGACTTGCGCCGGCATTCCGCGCGCCAGGAAGCGCCCACCCGCGCCAGTGAGGGCCGGCCCGGCGAGTTTGGCGTAAGCGGCAAGCG